>JBCCLS010000675.1:0-2319 GCA_039026835.1 Bacteroidota bacterium
AAAAATTCTGTTGTGCCAGTACTGACGAAGCACTCCAAAAAAAGAAGAGAAATAAATTTTGTAGTATAAAAGTCTTCATAAAACAAATATAGGTTAAAAATGGTTGTTGTTTGTTGTTGTTCGCTTTGCTGCGTTGTGTGTTTTTCTTTTGTGATGAATGTTGAGTTTGTTTAAAACATTATTTAGTTCAAAAAACTAAACTTCTAATGTAAACGTAGAAATACAGTCCCATGCTTATTCCGTATACTAAACATGTAGACTGCATTTCGTGGAGATATATGTGTATGTTCCAGTTGTTTTATCAACCTTACTATGAAGCTTAGATTTTCAAATTATCAGCATTCAAGCACGTCAATTGCTATATTGTCACATTGAATCATTAGTACATTGTTATATTAAAGCTTCGTGTAATAACGTAAATTTTCAAACTCTGTTCGCACATAGGCTAACGGATTGTTGTGTTGCATCATAGGTTTTAAGATACAAACGACAGTTGTTTTTCCTTTGATGACTGCTTTTTGACCTTTTACATATGCACGCCATCTAAATTTTTCTACGTCAATTCCCATTTCTTTGATACGATTGCTGTAAGCTTCGTTGTCATCAATCCAATCCATAATTTCATTGGAATCTTTGAGTGTAGGCACATCTTCGTCATCTGAGAATTCAATTTCCCAACGTACAGGAATGTTGAATTTATATGAGAATGCTTCTCCTGGCTCGCCTTCTTCTTTGGTGCGAATGGCGTCTAGCCAATGAATGTCTTCCAATGGATATTTACGAATGAACTGCTTAGATAAGTCAATATTTCCAGGCGATTGCGCTGTTGGATAGTATCCATAAAATACTTTGGCTAAAAAATGCTTCTGAAAATGTCCGTTAAAAACCGTTGCATGTGGTGTTGCAAATACTTTTGGCTGATGATTTGCCGTAAAGGTTTGCTTTAAAATTTGCAATAACTGTTGATTTTTCCCCAATTCAGATGTATGGAATACGAGTTTGCTGTCAGCTGATAACACATGTTCCAATTTTGGAAGTTTGTTTTCTTTCAAACAGTTCAGCAAGGATGCTTGTGACAATACATCACCGTGAATTGTAGTTTCGAGTGACAATCCTTTTTTGGAGTTTCCTTTGTTTACAATATGAATTTCCGCATAGTCTTGCTCATTATGATTTTTATTCAGCCAAGTAATAATTTCTTGCAGTGAAAACGCATCGTCTACAATGGTGATATTTTGTTCTGAGAAATAGGTTTTGGCATCTTTATAATAAGTGCTTTCTCCCGTATCATATCCTGCAATAAAAACAACCGATTGTTTTGTAACAACAGGTTCACTTTCGTTGAGTGCAGTTAAATTTTCTGTCTTTTCTGTGGTGGAACATGCAAAAAGCATTGTTAATACAAGTCCCATGAATGCTGTCATTTTAAATGTTCTTGTCTTCATAGTGCTATTGTGTTTATTATTATTAAATCTTTCAATCTTTCAATCTTTCAATCTTTCAATTTTTCAATTTTTCAATTTGTAGTAAAAAAATCAGCTTGAACAATTTTCATCTGCTTACCGATGAAAATTACTATCTATACAGCTTGAAAACCCACTCTTCAATTTACTATTTCAATAGTACTTTTTGACAGCCATCAAAAAGATCCAAGCTGATTTTTCCTAACTAACCAACCTATATGTTTTTATCTTTTTAGTAGGATCGATGCTTTTTGTTGCAAAGGCAATGCAATATGCTGTAGGCGCAGGCGTTGTGCTAGTGTCGGACTCGAAATCCATCTGTCTTCTTGAAATAAAGCCACAGTATGTACGTTTCCTTTTGCATCAAATTGCATTTTAATTTGTGAATAGTCATTCAAATACTTTTGAATCATTTTTGTTGTTGTTGCATCGTACCACATTTTGATATTTCTTTTAATTTGTTTCTGAATTACATTTCAAATGTAGTAGCATTGAGACGCTTTTTTGGAGTGGTTTTAGAATTCGTAGTGATTAAACTAGAATTCGTAATGCATCTGGAAAATCTTTGTGTATTTAGGGGATTTTTATCCTCTGTAAAGGGGAAAATTTTCTGTGAATCTATTTTTTTACCTGTGATGAAATAGTCTTTTTCCTATTCGGAATTAGTTTTTCGACTCTTACCCTGAGGCAATAGCACTCATAATTTTGCGCCAGAAATAATTTAACAAACCTAAAAAAGCAAAATCATGACAAAAATTATTAAAAAAGCGATCGATGTACATAACTTGAATATCAGTAGTATTGCGACAAGTCGTAATTGGTTGTTTTTAACAAAAACTATCCGATCAAAATGGGC
>JBCCLS010000676.1:0-2319 GCA_039026835.1 Bacteroidota bacterium
CAAATTTCGAGAATTAATTGCTTTAATTCCACTAGAAAATCAGCTAAGGTTTCCGAAGTTACTACTTGATTTTTTGAGCGTGCACGCGCAGAAGCTTTGGTGCCAAATTTTAAGAATCCACTTTGTAAGTTTTTGAACGAAATGATCCCTGCTTCTGTATGTTCAGGAAATCCTTGCTGTTGATAAATCATGTATGCATACGCCAATACTTGAAAACTTTTGCTGAATTTATATTCTTGCGTTAGCAAATCCCAATCGACAATTTCCACATCGCCTTGCAACACTTTTCCAGTTTTATAGTCAATAATACGCATGACGCCATCAAGTTCATCCACACGATCTACTTTTCCGCCAATATAGACAGGAAAATCCAATTCGGGAATGACTACCTCAGCTTGCAAAGTTTGCTCTATTTGTAGAATTCGCAGAGTTTTACCACTTTTCAGTGTTTGCAATTCGTGTTGTAAAAAGTTAGTCACATAACGTTTGGCCACATTAAAAATGATAAGATTTTTTCCACTGTGAATATTACCCTCGCCATACGTTTTTTTGAAGTTTTTCACTACTAGTTCTTCTACATTGGCAAACATCGCTTTGATGTCTTTTTCGGTGATAATTTGTCCTTCAAACGGTTTGTACAGCAACTCTAAGGTATCGTGAACGACAGTTCCTAGTGTGTTGGCTGCAACGGTTTCTTCTACGGCTTCATATTCGTTGATTCCAAGTATTTTTTGGTAATAAAAATCAATCGGATTGCGGATGTATGATGTAAGTGCAGATGGTGAAAATCCTTTGTGGGCGATGTCTTGCAAACGATCCATTACAGCACTGTCTTTTTTTACAACTTGTGGCACATATTCAATTTTTGGCACTTTGGGAATGACCACGTTTTTTGTCAATGTATGATTGGGTAACTGATATGTTTCTAATTGCATCAAAAATCGACTGCGCTCACCGCCGTTTAATCCGTCAGCTTCCGTATTGTAAAGTAGATATACATTTTCTGCTCTATGCAACAAGCGATAAAAATGGTAGGTATAAATCGCATCTTTTTCTTTATACGTTGGCAAATTGAACTGTTTTTTTAAGTCAAACGGAATGAAAGAGTTGTTGCTTTTTCCAGAAGGCAAAATCCCTTCATTTACAGAAGAGAGAATAACCGTTTTAAAGTCAAGCACACGTGTTTCTAACATTCCCATCAATTGTAATCCTTGTAGTGGCTCGCCTTTAAAATCGAGAGTTTCTGTACTTATAATTTCTTTGTACAATGCCAACAAAGACTTAATATCTGTGATGTAATTGTGTTGTTTGGTCAACAGCTGTAATTGATTAAAAACTTCATTGAAACGATATAAATATTCCAATGCCAATAGATGTTGTTCGCGGTTTTCAATCAATTTCGATTTTAAATGACGAATGAGTTTTACACAGTTTTGAATGGCTGTTTTAGGTTTGTCATTCCAATACGCAAACAATAGTTGGGCGATTTCCTGCAAATGCTCAGGAAAACGTGCGACAAGCATTTCTGTAGATACATAGATGATATTATTAGACTGAATATATTGAATGATCTCTGCCGCTATGTTGGTATCTTTTTGCTGAAATAAAGGTCGCAAGTTGGTATCTGATAATACATTGAGGATATTTTTATAGTAAAACGCCTCATTTCGGTAATGTTCTTGTAGCAAATACAAGTTGTTGAATGTGGTTGCTAGTGGAATGTCTTTTAATGGAAATCCCATGGTAATATTTAAGCGTTCTATTGCTGATGGAAGTGAATTTAAGCAAGGAATCAGCAGTTGTTCATCTCCTAAAACCACCGCCACATCTTGAAGCGTTTCATCTTCTTGTTGTAGCTTGTGTAAAATTTCTCCAATATATTTTGCCTGTGTTACATTTTTGGGAACACCAATAATTTCTATGTTTTTGGCAGCCGAAAAATTATCTGCAATCCAAGAAAACTCGTGCTGTTGAAAGTAATTCCATTCGTAGCGATGGCGGCGTAAAAACAGACTTGCATCGTGTTCAGGATCGTCAAAAAACACCTGATCTGTATCCCACAAAATTTCAGCCAAACCTACTTCTAAAAATTCTTGAATAATCTTTTCTTCTGCAGTATTTAGCGCATTAAATCCAATAAAATAATGCTTTTTGTCTTCGTTTTTTTGCAGATAAAACTCCAAGCTATCGACAGCTTCTCGATATACCAATCCTTGATACGCAATTCCTTTTTGCGTAATTTTCTCGGTCAGTGTGTCGTAATAATGTTCTAGTTTATCCCAAAATTTGAGATAATTATTCATCAAATCGCTTGGTTCC
>JBCCLS010000677.1:0-2313 GCA_039026835.1 Bacteroidota bacterium
AATCTTTTAATAACGTTAATTTATCAGCTTCCGTCATAAATACACATGATAAGAGATATGTTGCGGTTTACTCTTTTCCTATTTTCTCTCCAAGAGTAATGAGTAGTTGTCCTAATTGTCTGCGATCTACCTTTTTCTCGTCTAAATCGTCTAACTTATTTTCGATATTGGTTTCTAATTCTGTAATGCGAATATTTAAATCAGTACTCAAGTTGTCAATATTTTGAATCAACTCGGAGCGTACTTCCTCTATCAGATTTTCAAGTGCTTGTTTTTTGGCAAGGATATCATTCTTAATGTTGTCAAATTCAGAATTGTATTCTTGAATGTTTTCTCCAAAAATTAAATTCTTTATTGCTTCAATCTTAGTCGATGGATCTGTGATGCCAGGATTTACTTGTTCAGCATCGTTGGTATTTTCACCTTTTGTAGCCATGTGAAATATTTTAGTGTTGTCAGGTATACACAAAAGTAACAAATTTTGGCAAAGTGACTACGCTTCCTATGAGTTCTTCATAAACTCCTCGGCTTTTTCAACCATTTTTCGGCTTCCGCAGAAGATAGGAACGCGCTGATGCAAGGCTGTAGGTTGCACATCCATAATTCGCTGAAAACCATTAGAAGCAAGTCCGTTTGCTTGTTCAGCCAAAAATGCCATTGGATTGCATTCGTATAACAAGCGCAGTTTTCCATCAGGTGCTTTAGAGGTTTGCGGATAAATATAAATGCCGCCTTTGATTAAGTTTCGATGGAAATCAGACACCAACGAACCAATATAACGCGATGTGTATGGACGATCTTCTTTTTCTTCTTGACAGTATTTGATATAATTTTTTACACCTTGCGGGAAATGCGCATAGTTTCCTTCGTTGATCGAATAGATACGTCCCGTTTCAGGAAATTTCATATTGGGATGCGATAAATAAAACGTTCCAATCGCAGGATTGAGTGTAAAACCATTAACGCCATGTCCGGTCGTATATACCAACATGGTCGAAGTTCCATAAATAACATAGCCTGCGGCAACTTGTTTGTTTCCTTCTTGCAAAAAGTCTTCAAGCGTCACGGGAGTTCCTACAGGAGTCACTCTTCGGTATACCGAAAAAATTGTTCCCACAGACACATTGACATCAATATTAGATGAACCATCAAGTGGATCAATCAATACCACATATTTATTTTGATTGTTTTCATCCAAACTGTTGATTGCGATAAAATCATCATTCTCTTCAGAGCCAATTCCGCAGACAATATTTCGATTGCTTAAGGTTTGAATAAACTTGTCATTGGCATACACATCTAGCTTTTGCTGATCTTCTCCTTGAATATTAGTTTCGCCAGCAGCACCGATAATATCGACCAATCCAGCTTTGTTTACTTCATGATTTACCACTTTTGCGGCAAGTCGGATAGAATTGATCAATCGGGAAAGCTCTCCGGAAGAATATTTAAATTCAGCTTGATTCTCAATAATAAATTCTCCAAGCGTTTGATTTTGTTTGGCCATGTTGTTTATTTTGTTTCTAAGATCACAAATATCGGTAATTTTGTAAAACTATAACGTTTTCGTAAAAATCATTCTGTTTGCCTTGTTACCTTTGTGTAAATATTTAGAAATACATGAATTATTCTATTCGAAAGGCAGTTGCCGAAGATGCAGATGCTATTTTTCAACTGATCAATGAGTTGGCAATTTTTGAAAAAGAAGAAGACGCTGTCATTATTACTCCAAACGATATACGCACAGATGGTTTTGGCAAAACTCCAAAATTTCATTGTTTTGTAGCGGAAACAAATGCAGCACAAATTGTTGGTATTGCGTTAGTATACATGCGTTATTCTACATGGAAAGGCGAAGTATTGCATTTGGAAGACTTAATTGTGAATGAACAAGCAAGAGGAAAAGGCATTGGTGGCGCTTTATTGCAGAAAGTTATCGAATTCGGAAACGACTTAGGTGTCAAACGAATCGGTTGGGAAGTACTCGATTGGAATACACCTGCCATTGAATTTTATGAACATATTGGTGCCAACGTTATGCGCGATTGGCATGTAGTGCAGTTGGATGAGCAAGGAATTCAGGATTATTTGGCACAACGAAAGTTGTAGTGTTGCTGAACCCAGTTCAGCAACAGCGATTTTTTGAAACGTCATTACGAGCAAAGCGAGGCAATCTGTTTGTTACAAAGCAAAATTACACTTTGATAGAAACATTGGTACATTTTCAAATTAACAAATTGATACATTAAAAAAGTGTCACTTCGAGTAAAATTTCAAAGAAATTTAGTATCGAGAAGTGCTATGAAATAAAAT
>JBCCLS010000678.1:0-2307 GCA_039026835.1 Bacteroidota bacterium
CTAAAGTCCAAACGACATGAAGCAATCAATTTTCCTTTTCTTTATACTCATTTCTGTGAGTCTTTTTGCTCAAAAAGAAGTCATCAATTATAAATTAAACGAGAAATTCTCAATGTTAGCCTCCAAAAATCCATTTGCAAAATTTATAGGCGAATGGACGTTGAAAAATGACGATTGGTCTCAAAATTGGGGCGGCGAAACGCAACAAATAAAAATACGAAAGCACCACACTGTTTCCACTCAAATTAATACAAGCAATAGCTTACTTTCTATCATTGATGGGCCTGAACCCAACGGACATATTTTTTGGTCATACAATCCCAATACAAAAGAAGTTTCTCACCTTTCAAGCTTTGGAAACATTCGTGTCGGACAAGGTAAAGGAACCATCGATGCAGAGGGCAATGTACAATTAAAATTGTCATTTGAAGGTGAAGCCAACGGAACGTATCGAATTTACAAATACACATGGATTACTGATGACGAATACCACATGAAATCTGTTCAGTATGATTCGGATGACAAACCTACGGGGCTTTTTTATGAAGGTAACTTTATACGACTACATCACAATAAAAAGCTCAGACAAGAAATAGAAGACATTCTGAGTGTGCTTGATAATTATAAAATCTCAAAAGAAGAACAAGTAAAGGTCTACACTGACAATGTTGTTCACATGGCACCAAACCAGAACGTTCATACCAACAAAGAAGCATTGCTAGCTTATTTAAAAGCGCAAAAAAAGTACGGCTATGCAGACATGAAACATAAAATCATTGATTATGAAGTGTTTGGTGATGTTATCATTATGCAAGGTAAAGTTGTGGGGAAGTTTTACCCAAATAGTGGAGAAGCGCCTGTAGCGTTTGCAACTAAAAATCTATTTGTGTTTAAAAGAACTGGCAAAGAATTAAAAATTGCGAAAGTCATTTACAATATGTCGCCTTTAGAATAATAAATTTAAAAAACAACCATTTGTTAACCGATAGATAGTCGTAGTCATAGTAGAAATAGCAGTTACACCATTGTTGCAATAATCATGAGAAAAATCATAGCACTAGCATTCATCAGTATTTTGTTTGGAGTTTCTGCTTGCAAGCAAAAAGCAAGTGAACAGAAATCTTTACATAGAGAACTCACGTATCTTGAAAAAATAGCAAACATACCAGATAGTGTCAGCATCGAAGGTATCACCATCAAAAATCTCTTCAAAAGCCAAATTTTAGCGCATCAAGGAGCTGAATTTGATACAACCATGATCATCGAAAAAGTGTACAAACCGCACCAAGCATTGTGGGATCATTGCTACGGAATGATCTTTGGGGAACACAATAGTGACAAATTCAGAACCACAAAAGGAATGATAGCATGGAATAGAACATTTTATCCTGAGAATAAAGCGTTTTTAGACGAAAGAGCACAATCACTTCTAGAAATAAAATTTGATGTGGAATTAGAAAATAATCTAAAAAAATTCAACCGATTGGTACCGCACAAAGTAACATCAACGATCAGTATCTTATTTACGCCTTTAACTGGAATTTTATTTGGTGGCTGTGCGAATGATCAATTTTGCATTGAACTAAACTATAAGGAGCAGGATATTAAATACACAGTCGAAAAAGGAATTCCTCACGAATTAAATCATCTTGCTTACGAACCGTTTCGGGAAAATGACCCGAAAAAAGACACAGCATTGCGACAAACTATCGATGAAGGATTTGCATGCTATTTTACGTGGATTTATTTCGATGGTGAAATTACAAAATATGAAGCTGTCGAAAATATGACGGAAAGTGACTGGAATTGGTTTTTAAAATACGAAAAGGAATTATTTACAACGCTAAAACAATACTTTGATGATGAAAGTGGCAACAATCCATTATTGCGGAACGATAGGATACAATTATTTAAAGATGCTCCCAAAAGTCTTAACTATTGGTTAGGATTTCGAATCATTGAAAAATATGTAGAAAAACATGGAAATGATAGCTGGAAAGACATTTATGAATTAAATGTTGAAAATGTACTTCAAGAAAGTGGATATGAACAATACATCAACGAACTCAACTAATTTTTGTTAAAAAAGCCTTGGGTTTTTTAACAGGCAAATAAGCTTAGAGCGTGGAAGTAAGTTTAAAAGCAATAGTTATTCTAACAATATACATCCCAACACCTAAAACCCATTAAATTGAGTGGAGCAATTCCAAGGTTTTTAAGTTAACCTGAGTTCGACATAAAAACACAACAGTGGCATCATCTTTTCCGCAGTGTAGTATGAGTTTTTCGTTAAAAATTTCTGAAGCC
>JBCCLS010000679.1:0-2289 GCA_039026835.1 Bacteroidota bacterium
CCGACCAATTATTGAATTCATGACATTCAATTTTTCATTAGTAGGAATTGATCAAATTATAAACAATGCAGCGAAAATGCGCCAAATGTCTGGAGGACAATTAAATATTCCAATTGTTTTCCGTGGACCTACAGCTTCGGCTGGGCAATTAGCAGCTACGCACTCACAAGCATTTGAAAGTTGGTATGCCAACTGTCCAGGATTGAAAGTAGTCGTACCTTCAAATCCATATGATGCGAAAGGTTTGTTGAAAACTGCCATCAGAGATGACGATCCAGTAATCTTTATGGAATCGGAGCAAATGTACGGTGATAAAGGTGAAGTCCCAGAAGGCGAATATACGATTCCGATTGGTGTTGCCGATATCAAACGTGAAGGAACAGATGTTACCATTGTTTCTTTTGGAAAAATCATCAAAGAAGCGTACAAAGCTGCGGATGAATTGGAAAAAGAAGGTATTTCTTGTGAAGTTATTGACTTGCGTACCGTGCGCCCAATGGATCATGATGCTATTTTAACATCTGTAAAGAAAACCAATAGATTGGTTATTTTGGAAGAAGCGTGGCCATTTGGTAACATCGCAACTGAAATTGTTTACCAAGTACAATCGCAAGCATTTGATTATTTAGACGCACCAATAGAAAAAATAAATACAGCAGATACGCCAGCACCTTACTCACCAGCGCTGTTGGCAGAATGGTTACCGAACAAAGATGATGTAATCAACGCTGTTAAGAAAGTTATGTATAGAAAATAAACATGAACTTTTAACGTTATAAAAGCTTCATCGGCATGTTTGTTGATGAAGTTTTTGTTTTTAAAATGACACAAATTTGAGAACTACTTTATATTGTTTTATAGCCTTTTTATGCTGCTACACCGGTTTTTCCCAAACCAAAGTGAGCGGAGTCATCAAAGATGCTGATGGAGAACCCGTACCTTTTGCCAACGTGGTTTTTAAAAATTCTATCGAAGGAACGATCAGTAATGAAAATGGTCGATTTTACTTAGAATCTGATAAAACATATACAGTAGTCGTCTTTTCTTTTGTTGGTTATGAAACGAAAGAAATCACGCTGACCAAAAAGGTGAATTATAAAATGGAAGTCATCCTAGAAAGTGGTGAAAAACTCAAAGCTGTCGTCATTGTTTCGGGAAAACAACCCAAAAAGAACAATCCTGCTATCGATATTCTCCGTAAAATTTGGAAACGAAAACGCTTCAATGGAATACGGCAATTCAAACAATATGCGTACGATAAGTACGAAAAAGTAGAGTTTGATTTAAACACAATTGACAGTGCCATGATGAAAAGCAGGCTGTTTCGTGGCATGGAATTTATCTTCAAAGAAATAGATACTTCAAGTATTACCGGGAAAACCTATCTGCCAATTTTCATCAATGAAGCGGTTTCAAAAGTATATGGAGATAATGTTCGCAACAAAGAAAAAGAAGACTTAATCGGAAATAAAAATTCTGGTTTTAGCAGCAACGAAACCATTACGTCTTTCATCAAAGATTTGTATGCAGACTACGATATTTACAACAATTACCTGAAGTTTTTTGACAAGAGTTTTACGAGTCCATTATCGCGTACAGGAATCAACACCTACAATTATGTGTTGGTCGATACAGCTTTTGTGGATAACAAATGGTGTTACAATATTGTCTTTTATCCAAGGCGAAAAAATGAGTTGACGTTTAAGGGTGATTTTTGGGTGAATGATTCCACGTTTGCCATTAAAAAGATCAATCTTCAAGCTAGTAAAAGTGCCAATATCAACTGGGTAAAAGAAATTTACATAGAACAAGAATTTGACGTGTTGAACGATTCTGTGTTCTTGCTGAAGCGCGATTATATGCTGTCAGATTTCGCCCTGAATAAAAAGGAAAAATCAAAAGGTGTGTACGGAAAACGTACGACCTTGTATGACAATTATGTATTTGATCAAGAAAAACCAACTGATTTTTACAATCAGGAAATCAATCCATACAATCCTGAAATCTATGAGCGAAGTGATGAATTTTGGGCTGAAAACCGATTGGAGAAGCTAAACAAAGACGAAAAAGGTGTGTACAAAATGTTGGATACATTGAAAACCGTTCCGAAATTTAAACGCTTGTACAATTTGGCTTCAATTCTTGCTTCTGGCTACGTGGAGTTTGATAAACTTAACTTGGATTACGGACCTATCTTTTCAACATTTGGCTTTAATGATGTAGAAGGGATTCGAATTCGTGCAGGTGGACGCACATATTTTGGGCCGAATGACAAATGGCGTATTGAAG
>JBCCLS010000680.1:0-2285 GCA_039026835.1 Bacteroidota bacterium
GAAAAGTATTGTTTGATCGTTTTGGATTGTGGCACAAGAAAATTTATAGAAATCCTTCGAGTCGAATTCCAGAATTGCTATGGGAAAATATTCAACTGTTGGAAAATGATGATAAAAAATTCACTGTGGTTGCTAGAGGTTTGGAATCTCGAAAAACCATTTATGCATCCATCATGATTTTTGATGAGAATAATTATGATATGCTAAGTAAAACTTCCCCGTACCGCGATAAAATTGTGAAATTGTTTTCTGATTTCATTCGCAATGACAGCGATGACAGACAGTTTTATGAAGAATTCTGGAAGCGTTACGATCCAAAACGCTGGCAACAAATACTGGTAAACAACAAACCGATGGAGCCGACAAGAAAATCGCAATTTAAAACTCCAAAAGTTCCCAAAAACTAACTTCTAAAACCTACAATGAATACTCCAGCGACTTTATTTGTTTATGGCGGACAAGTCAATCAAGCGTTTGTACACTATACCGCAAAACTAACAGGAAAAGCCAAGCCACGTCTATGCTTTTTGCCGACTGCAACTGGCGATGCACTTTGGTATATTGAATATTGGTATCAGTTGTGTCATGACCTTGAAGTGGAGCCACATGTAATGAAAATCTGGATTAGTTCTGGCTCACAGGATTGGGATTTTGAAGATTATCTACTCACCATGGATGCTATTATTATTGGTGGTGGCAACACACTCAACATGATGACACTTTTAAAAGCGCATAACATTGATAAGGCATTGATGAAAGCCTATCAAAACGGTATCATTCTGGCAGGAGGAAGCGCAGGCTCGTTGTGTTGGTTTAATGGCGGATTTACAGATTCGCGTCCCAAACAACTTACGTTTGTGGAAGGATTCAATTTTTTACCGTTTAGCCATTGTCCACATTACCATTCGGAAGCGTCGCGCAGACCGTTGTATCATCAAAATATTGCCAACGGCGTTTTGACTGATGGATATGCGTGTGACGATTTAGCAGGAATCATCTTTGAAAATGGAACACCTGCCCACTCCATTTCGCTCAATGATGAGAATCATTCGTATTACGTCTACAAAAAAGACGATCAAGTCATTGAAGAACGCCTGAAATCAGAGGTTATCTAGGTTTTAGGTTTTGAGACTTCTATTTCCTGTAGAAGCAGCATTCTTTTTGATTAACTCCTCACAGCTTTTTTCGTTTCCAGTACGTTTCCATCAGCAACAATTCGTATCAAGTAGATGCCTTTTGGCTGTTTTGACAAATTGATTTGTGGAATTTTAGAAAGTTTGTTGTGTGTTTGCGATTGTATCAATTGTCCGTTCATATTGAATACTTCCAATGTGAGTTTTGTATACTTTGTATTCAGCTGTAGCTGAAATAATCCGCTAGCAGATGGATTTGGAAATAGCGAACTCAGCCGTACTTCCTCTTGAATACGCTTGAATTCGGAAGGCGCTTTTTCTTCTAAGGATGTTTCAGCAAAATTACAATAGATTATACTCTTGCAAACAGAAATACCTTGTGCCACTACTTCTAC
This sequence comes from Bacteroidota bacterium, assembly GCA_039026835.1. GTDB lineage: Bacteria > Bacteroidota > Bacteroidia > Flavobacteriales > Flavobacteriaceae > Kordia. The sequence continues at coordinate 1,529 of JBCCLS010000680.1, forward strand.
AGCATCTATAACTTCCCATTTTGACATCAGTATAATTTCTAATTCTTTTTGATGTGTGATCACAATTTTTTGACTTTCAAATCCTAAAAATGAAATTTTGAGTACATCTTTTGGAGCAACCTCAATTGAAAATTGTCCCTTTTCATTTGTGATAACGCCTTGATCAGAATTTTTAATGACCACATTTGCATCTGCTAATACATTGTTGTCTTCATCGTAAATGGTGCCTGTCAGTGTATATTTCTGCGCGAAGCTAGCTAGCGAAATACTGAAAAGCAGGATAAAAAGTAGTTTTGTTTTCATATAGTATTGGTTCGATTATAGTTCAAAACTAGCGCTACTTTTCAAGGCAAAAAATGACCAATACGTAAACGCAACTTTTCACTGAGGGAAGTGGTTTTTTAATGTGTTAATTTGAAGATGTACCAATGTATCAATTTGTTTTAAAGGAAATTATACAATCTACTAGAAACAGATTGCTGCGCTACGCTTGCATAGGATGATGTTTTAAATCAAAACGTCACTTCGATTTCTATGATAAAAACAAGTGACTTTTGATAAAAGTTTGATTCGTCATTACGAGCGATAGCGCGGTAATCTGTCCAAATCAAAGCAGCATTCGTATTTGAAAGAAATATTGGTACATTTTCAAATTAACAAATTGATACATTATTAAAAGCGTCACTTCGAGTGTCCTGAACTCTTGTGCTGAACTTGATTCAGTATGATTCAGGATCTATTGAGAAGTAATTTGAAA
>JBCCLS010000681.1:0-2283 GCA_039026835.1 Bacteroidota bacterium
GATTTTACAATCGAGCTCTCTTTTTTTATGTGCCATTGCGATTGAATTACATGTTTACGCTGTAGCGAATATGACCAAAGACTCTCATCAAAAAAAGACCATCAATAGGTATTGACAGCCTTTTCTAATCATTCAATTGTAATCAAATTTTTAAGGCACTTGATCAAATGGACATGCTGTTGTTTGTCCTCCAATACAACCAATTGAAGGAACACAACCTGGAGAACACGTATTTAGGCACGTTGGTGTTTCTGTCGGACAACACGAATGTCCATGACAGGTATGTGTGCCACCACCTTGTAATAAATTCTGCGTAAGTTGAGAAATCTTCGATTTGTTAATTCCCAACTTTTTAATTTTCTGTTTTCTCATGATGCATTAATTTTAAAAACTATCATTCCTACTCTATAAGCTTTTCGGATTCCGCTGTGAACACTTTTGTTCGTAATTTGATGTGATGCTGTAGTCATATATTTTCCTGCTTAAAAAACACATCGATTGTCTGCATTGTTACATTCCGTACGAATGTTTCTAAGTCTATTTTGAAATCTAGGTCCGTTAGCAATACCATTTGCCACCGCAGCAAGTCCTTGCGTACGCAAAATGTTGGTCCAAAAAATTCCACCATTTACATCTGGTTCACGCTGTGCCAGTCCGCGATAGGCGATGTATACCTTTATGTCAATGTCTTGACTTGTGATGTTGTTTCTATGCAAAAATGCATTGTAACGATGGTTCCATCGCTGTCTAGCTTCTGGCGAAGAAATAAATCCAACGGCAACGCCTGTAAAACCTTGTGCTCTAAAAATATTAATCCAATAGCCTACAACTGCTGCATTTTCAGGACAACGTTCCAAATATGATAAATACGCCAGTCGTACAATACAATGCTCATCAAATACTTGTGGACTCGGCATTGGCGGCGGTCCAAAATCTGGATCAATAGGAATTCCTGGTATACTTTTGCTAGTGATAATTTCAGTGTCTTTTGCAGATTCCTCCGCGTCAGTAGTTACATCCTCTGCTTGACAACCTATAATGCATAGTGAAGCAACAAGAAGTGAAAACGCAACTACTAAATGACGTGATTTTAAAAAGATTTTTTTCATGTTAATGTATGTAATAAAAATTTTTCCTACTCTATTAAGGCTTTTCGGATGCGACCTTTCCCGATCAAGAACAATCCAAAGTTATGTGCACTTATTTCTGGAAACAAACGAAGTATTTTCAGATTTATAAAAATGAATAGTTTCGTTTCTACACACAAAAAAACCACCTACTATTAAGTAGATGGCTTTGCGTATATGCGTGATACAATTATTGCTTGATTACGGTTTTGACGGTGGCTTTGCCATTGTGAATGAGCTTAAAATAATAAGTTCCCGCAACTAATTGAGTTGTATCAATACGATACGAAGTTTGATACACATTTGTATCAGTACTCGTGATCGTTTGCTGACTTACAAAATTGCCTTGATCATCGTAAATTTTCACTTCCAAAGGCGTTGGTTGTAGTGGAGTGCCTAGCGGTGTGGTATAGGTATGTTGCACAGTCAAATGATCTCTACTTGGATTGGGATAGGTGCTAATTAAATACTCAGCAGCTGGAATTTGCGGTGTAAATGCATCTCCAGGTAAGACATTAACTGTAAACCCATATACCACAACCGAAGGTTTTCCATTAATTCCCTGTAAATAATCTTTTCTATTTTCATATTCATCCATAACTACGACAACATCAAAATTTTGTTCATTTTCTTTAGGTATAATGCTTGATACAATACTAACAGGATACCCATAAGTTACGCCTCTATTTATCTTTTTTTTACGTACTGGTGGTATCAATATAGGAGCAGTAATTCCATTGTCTGTAGGGATGTCAACAATATGAGTACCCGCGGGAACTTGTCCGATACTATTTTTGGGTGCATCATATCCAAACCAATAATAACGTGTAGTAGGCAACGACGATTCGTATTTGAGATTGAGTCTAAAATAAACTACATGACCTGCATATACATTGATTACAGGTTCGGAGCTGATTATAGTTTGCTGTTCGTTATTGCCAACATCTTTTACAATAAGGTCTAAGTCTATAATATTGACCGGAGTCACATTATTAATTTGTGAATATGCAATTCCTACAAATAAAAGGAACATGAGTGTTGATTTGATACATTTTAATTTCATAATAATTGTTTTAAGTTTGACTTAGTTTCAAAATATGAATATTTCAATGTTCACTACAACAGGTACGTGTTCATATTTATAAATTTGAATAAA
>JBCCLS010000682.1:0-2271 GCA_039026835.1 Bacteroidota bacterium
AACGCTAATTTTATCGCTACAGGTTCATATCCCTGAGAAATGTGATACAAAAAATAAAAACTCCCAAGAAAGTTTCTTGAGAGTTTTCAATTTTCAGAGGAATCTTGATGTGTGACCATCGTCACTTTGTTGCTACATTACATGTAAACCTCGTATTAACATCTTTCATCACTATCGTTGGCGGTAACAAATGTTTTGCAATCGACACCTGGAATTGTACACATTTCACTATCGCCGCAATGTGCAGTTATCGCACAAGGAAGATCAATAGAAACTTTTCCACCTTGTCCAACAATGGTATCCAATTTTGATATACTGACCTTTTTAAATACTAAGCTTACTTTTCTTTCTTTTTTCATATCTAATTTAAATTATAAGTGATTTTCAAGATAGTTATAAAATAAGATTGTGTCTTACTACAATTTGTCGTGATTTATAAATAACGGGGAATTTGAAAATATAAATTACTGTTTTTCAAGTTCTTTTATAAAGTATGAAGGATACAAGCCCGTTTTTACTTTGAACGCTTTTGAAAATGATTCTGAACGTTTAAACCCAATTTCTTGCGCAATAGCTCCAATAGTAAAAGATCGGAATTTACGATCTACAGACAAGCGTTCAATAGCATAATCAACACGTAAGTCAGTGATGTAAGCCGTAAACGATTTTTCTTTGCAAGTATTGATTACCTTGGAAAGATACGTTGTATTGGTCTGTAATTTTTTAGCAACTTCTACCAACGTACTTTCATTGCTTAAAAACAATTCTTTGTCTTCAAACGCTTGTAACTTTGTAAGGATTTCTTCAGTTTTTTGATCAATTTTAGGAATTTCCTTGGTTTTAGTAGCTGATTTCTTTTGAGAAACTTTTGTAGCAGTAACAGTTGTTTGCTGTGCTTGTACACGCTTTTCCTCAAGTTCGTTCATCAATTTGTTGAACAAGACTTTGTTGTTGCGTTGTTGTTTTTTGTAATACAAGACCAAACCAATAATAACAATACACAACACACCAATTCCAATGGCATATAGATACTTTGTACGTTTGGATCTTTTTTCTAGATCACTAATTTCAGTTTTTAACGTATCTAGTGTAACCCGCGTAATTCTTGAATTGAGCAATGCCCGCGTTTTATCATTTTTTGCATCAATTTCATATGCTTTTTTGAAATACTTAGAGCTTTCTTCAATGTTTTCCAATGCCAGATACGATTGCGCCAAACCGACATATAAATCCTGAATACTCAAAAAATCTGTATCATTTTTTTGCAACATTTGTTCACTTTCCAAAAACGCTTTGATAGCTTGTTCGTGTTTGTTTTGCGCAGCATAATTTAGTCCAATGTAGAGTTTGTAAAATATGTCCCACACTTTATTTCCGCCTGCAGCATCAATAAGTTTTTTAGCTTGATTAAAATGTGCAAATGCTTTGTCATAGTAACCATTATTGGTCGCAATTTCACCTAAGAATGATGTAAAATAGCCTTCATATAATCCTACATTCATTTGTTTGCTAAGTTGTAAACCCTCATTTGCATACAAGCTTGCTTCTTTATACATCTCTAAGTTGATATATGCTTTGGTCAATCCCTGATAAATAGGAAACTTTTTGGTTTCTAGCTTAGGATCACCGGCTGTGTTAACGCGTTGTAAATTTTCAAGATATATATCAATGGCGCCTAAATTATCATTTGCCTGAATTTTGATCAGAATAATATTGTTGGAAGCGCTAATTTCATCTTTAACGTTATTGGTTTCTTTGGCAATTTCTATTGCTTGTAGCAGATGTTCCAATGCAACTTCGTTTTCACCACTTTGAAATAAATACGAGCCCTTTTTATTGTGCGCTTCAAACAGCAAAGGTTTGTTATTAAGACGCTTCAATTTCTCAATACCAATATCCAAACTTGTGAGCGCAGCAGCCATACTATCATTTTTTTTCTGCCAACTTGCAAGAGTTAGGTATGTTTCTGCAACTTCGTTTTCATCCCGCGAGGTTAAAAAATTACTTCGTAAATAGTTGATGACAGCGGCAGCCTTCGCAGAATCTTTCAATCTGTAAGCGTAGTATTCTTCAACAACGTCTTTAAACGGTATTTTTTGAAGTGATTGTTGAAATGTAGAGCTATTGTTAGGTGTAGCGGTTTGACTTTGTACAATTCCTGTCCCAAAAAAAATATATAAAAACAAACACATTGCGTGGATGAACCTATGTTTGAAACGAACGATTGATAACATATTGTGTTGTGATTGTAATTGTAGGGAATACTCAAAA
>JBCCLS010000683.1:0-2265 GCA_039026835.1 Bacteroidota bacterium
AAAGTTTATGGGTTTATATGTTTATAAGTTTAAAATAAAAAGCTCTAAAAACTAACAGCGAAAGGCTAACAGCCAAAAGCCAATTAAGAAGCATACAAATCAACAAACAAGCGAAGCGAACAAATCAACAAAAAAACAAAAAGCCAACATCCAAAACATCAACACCCAAAAAAATGCTCCAAAATCAAAGAATAGCACTTCTCACTATACGATTGCTGCTCGGTTTTATCTTCTTCTTTCAGGGATTTGGTAAAATTTTCACATTTGGAATGGATGCCGTGTACAATAACTTTTTTGCAAAAACCTATGAAGGCATTTTACCTGAGTTTGTACTACAAGCAACAGCTTATTACACTTCTTATGTCGAATTTTTAGGCGGATTGTTGTTAATAATTGGATTTAAGGGCGACTACACATTATACGCTTTGGCATCTGTATTAATAATTGTAACTTTCGGACACGGTTTGGTAGCGCCTATCTGGGACTTGTCACATGTAATGTACAGAGCCATTTTAGTAATAGCCTTGCTCCTATTACCCAAAGAATGGGATGCGTATCGACTAGACACATTATTGAAGAAAAAATAAACAGAAACGATTCATGAGTTATTTAGAAACTACACACGACGTATACAAAGAAGCAGCCTTAATTCCAGATGTAGGACTGTGTTGCACCACAAATCCGATTTGGGAATTACCAGGTTTAAAAATTCCGAAAATCATGCAGGAAATGAACTATGGTTGTGGAACTACAGTGCATGCACGCGATTTAACAAATAATCCGAAAATGCTCTATGTAGGCGTTGGTGGCGGCATGGAATTATTGCAGTTCTCTTATTTTAATCGCCAAAAAGGCGGCGTCATTGGACTGGATGTTGTAGATGAAATGTTAGAAGCTTCACGTAAAAACTTTATTGAAGCCGAAGCGCAAAACGACTGGTTTAAAAGTGAGTTTGTAGACTTGCGAAAAGGAGATGCGCTCAACTTACCTGTAGAAGAAAATAGCATTGATGTAGCTGCCCAAAATTGTTTGTTTAATATTTTTAAAACAGACGATTTAAAGAAAGCAATTGCAGAAATGTATCGCGTACTCAAGCCACACGGAAAATTAGTGATGAGCGATCCTACTTGTGAGCAGCCCATGAACGAAACATTGCGCAACGATGAACGTTTACGTGCTTTGTGTTTGAGTGGAAGTTTGCCAATTGCAGAATACGTGAAAATGCTCACGGATGCAGGATTTGGAACCATTGAAATTCGCGCCAGAAAACCCTATCGTATTTTGGATCCAAAGAATTATCCAACTGATGAATTAATTTACATAGAATCCATTGAAGTAGCTGCGATCAAAGATCCGATGCCAGAAGACGGACCGTGTATTTTTACCGGAAGAGCTGCAATTTATTTCGGAACCGAAGACTACTTTGACGATCAAAAAGGACATATTTTATTGAAAAATCAGCCAATTGCGATCTGTGATAAAACGGCACAAGCGTTAGCTGATTTAGGAAGAGATGATATTTTTATCTCAGAATCTACCTATCATTATGATGGTGGTGGATGCTGTTAATTGAAAATAGTATTGAGTACTGAGTATTCAGTATTGAGATTTTTAGTAAACTATAATTCGTCATTACGAGCGACAGCGCGGTAATCTGTGTATCAAATAGCAGCTTTGTCCTTTGAAGTATGAGATTCTTAAAAGACGAATCAAAAAAATACAATTCAAGTTTTTAAACCTCCCAGCAGTTACAAAAGCTTAAATAAAAAAGGGCAGACCAAAGTTTGCCCTTTACTTTTTAATGAAACTGACAGTTAATATTACAACTAGCATTTGGCTTACAACAAGCGCCATCACCTCCACCGTTAATCAGTTGCTGTTCAGATTTGCTAAGTGTCTTTACTCCTTTGAGAGTTACTATTTGTTGAAACATACTATAAGGTTTTGATTAGGATTCAAACTATACAAATAAAATGGAAATCACTTACAGGAACACCGTAATTAACAACCATACAGCATTTTACACCAACACACTTCTAAAAAGTATATCACAAATTCACATCACTTTTACAAAACCTATAGTTCACGCATTGAACTTTGGTGTTTGCTCATCTACACTTTTATTCAGTCCTGAAATTGATAACTTTATAGTACAAATTAAATGTATGAGAAGTTTTTTATCCCTATTTTTTTGCTTCATTTTTTCAACAATAACCATTGGTCAACATGATGGCGATGTAGATTATGATGCGTTGGCTATGCAAA
>JBCCLS010000684.1:0-2258 GCA_039026835.1 Bacteroidota bacterium
GTGAAATTAATTTTGTAAAATAATAAATAAGCAACTAATTTTACATGAATACTAAATTCAAGGAAATGAAAAAAATAATTACAATACTATTTGTTGGCTTGTTCACAGTTGCCTTGCACGCACAGGAAAAAGTCGCAAAGATCAAGTTTAAGAAAGAAACGATTGATTACGGAACGATTGAAAAAGGAGCGGATGGCGTTCGCGTTTTCGAATTTACGAACACAGGAAATGCACCTTTGGTTATTACGCGTGTATATTCAAGTTGTGGCTGTACGATTCCAAAGAAACCTGATGCACCAATTTTACCTGGAGAAAATGGTATTATTGAAGTGAAGTACGATACAAAGCGTGTTGGACCAATTCGTAAAACGATCACGGTATATTCTAATGCTGACGAACCTACGAAAGCAATTAAAATTAAAGGAAAGATTACCGATCCTGGTAGGAAGAAAAGTATTATGATGAAAGACAAATCAGAGATTGAATCGAAGAAAGATTAAATTTCAATTAAGAAACTATAGAAATAAAAGATGCCTTGTCAGTTTTTGATGAGGCGTTTTTGTTTTTTGCACGTTCGCTAACGCTCACTTTTTTGTTGATTTGTGCGCTCGCTGTTGCTTGCTTGTTTGTTTATTTGGGAGTTTATGAGTTTATAAGTTTACGAGTTTAGCCTAGAAGCAATTCAAAATTCAATATTACATGTTTAGATTTTCTAAGTACTTCTCGATAGATCCTGAATCAAGTTCAGGACACTCGAAGTGACGTTTGTAGTATGAAGATTGTAGATAAATAAGTTTACTAGTTTGGCCTTTGAAAGTAATTCAAAATTTAACATCCAACATTCAACATTCAAAATACCAAAGCGAAGCGTATCTAAAAAATCAAAGTACTTCCTTCAATCGGAATTCGAATTTTAATTCAAGGTCATTTCGTAATACTTTTAAACGCATCTTTTTATCTTCTTTCCCTTCCAACATGCCAGTGACTCTACTAAGTGACATTTTATCAACTCCTCGCCCATTTATGGAAATGATAACATCGCCTTGTTTGAGTCCAGCGAGCGCGGCAGGAGAATCTTTTCGTATTTCAGCAATCTCATACGCTTTTACCAAATTTAGCGTATTGTAATGCTCAAATACAACATTAATTTCGCTTGCATTTGTCTGGCGACCGTAATTTGTGAGAGTGCTACTGCGTTTTTTCACTTCCTGCACTACACGCATACCATTGTGTTGCAATTCAATTCCGCTCATATTGTAACGAAACGGATCTGCAAAATACCTGTTTTTTCGCAAGCGGATTCGTTGATTTCCATAATCAAAAATAACGTTGAAACGCTTTAGAATTTCGCCACCAATGCTTCCATTTCGTTCTTTAAAATTCCGCACATATGTGATTGCTATTGAATCAGGAAATGCCACTTTGGCTTTTTCAAACGTAAATTTGCCAACATGAAATTTTTCCACACGCGATCGCATTCCGTAAATGCTTCCACTCAATCCTCTCCCGAGAAAATCATCAAATTTCTTCTCAGGAATGGTAATGCGTTTTTCTTCATCTTCAAAAAGCCACAACGCATCACTTCCGCCAGAATCAATCAATAATTTGACAGGAATATCAGGTTTTGTATCTTCTTCAATGGCGACAGAAACGTTTATGTACGGTTTATTATTCCGAAACGTTAACGGTAAATCCACACATTTTTTACACTTTTTGTAGTTGTATGTCTCTTTTTTGTGGAATTTGATTTTTTCAGAACTATAATTTATCTCCACAACAAAATCTTTGAATAAATCATAGCCAATGATTCCATGCACCGGGACGCCCAAACGCGTAGACATGTTAATATCCTGATCTAAAATGATAAATAATTCTAAATTAAGTTTGAGAAGATTGTCAATTCTAAAGGTATCAGAACGCGCCTTTACAGCTTCAATTGATTGTCCAGAGCCCAATCCACGGAGTTTGATGCGTTCTTTTTGTTCAATCGATAATGAATCGCCCGGATTTAAGCTGAACATGATCGGTTTGTTCACACCAGAATCTAACAGAAAAGACATTTCAACACCATTAATTTCGACAGGAATGACAATTAAGTTATTGATCATTTTAAAATTAACAGTGGTCTTATCTTTTCCGTTCATGATGTTGAACTTACCTTGTGCGTGCGCCATTCCAGCAAGACAAAGTATACAAAGAACAATATGTTTCTTAAAGGTTTGCAAAATACTGAGGGAAATTGGTAACATACTAATATA
>JBCCLS010000685.1:0-2255 GCA_039026835.1 Bacteroidota bacterium
AAAAGCGTTTTGCATAGGTTTTATCTTTTAATGTGCTTTCTCCTTTATAGTGCAACACCGTCGTTTTCCCGAAATAATAATTTTGAAAACCCGCTTTTCTGATTTTATACGACAAATCAATGTCTTCTCCATACATAAAATAGTCTTCGTCAAATCCGCCAACAGTGTCGTACACGCTTTTTTTCAAGAGCATAAACGCACCGACCAAAATGTCTACTTTTCCTATTTCTTTTTTATCTAATTCTGAATAATATCCTGAATTTGAATTGCCTAAAATTTTCTTTACAGAAACAATTGGTGTGGGAATGTTTCTCTTGCTTTCTGGTAAAAATGCGCCGCTTCCATCAATCAATTTACAACCGACAATGCCCAAGTTTTCAACAGTTTGAGCAAATTCAAGAATTTGTGTAAAAGTATCTTCTGCCACGATCGTATCAGGATTTAAAATGCAGACATATTCACCTTTTGCCACTTGAACACCTTGATTGTTTGCTTTGGCAAAACCGACATTTTCTTGGTTGGCAATGAGTTTAATTTCAGGAAAAATTGTTCGCATCATGTCACAACTGTCATCAGGCGAATTGTTATCGATCACAATAATTTCAGCATCTAGTGTTTCAATTGCAGCTTGTACACTTCGAAGACAGGCTTCCAAAAAATAGCGCACATTGTAGTTGAGAATGATGACCGAAAGTTGCATACAGCTAGAAAATTAGGAGCTTTTCAGAGAATTTTCAAACGGAACTCTGTTGATGATACTTCTTCCCAAAGTGACCTCATCTGCATACTCCAATTCGTCTCCAACCGAGATTCCACGGGCAATTGTCGAAGTTTTAATAGCATAGCCTTCTATTTGTTTGTAGATGTAAAAGTTGGTCGTATCGCCTTCCATGGTAGAACTAAGCGCGAAAATGATTTCATTTACTTTTCCTTCTTTTACTTTGTCAACCAAACTGGCAATCGTCAAATTGTGTGGCCCGATTCCGTCTAACGGAGAAATTTTTCCACCCAACACATGATACAAGCCTTTATATTGTGCCGTACTTTCAATGGCCATGACATCGCGAATGTCTTCCACCACACAAATAATATCTTGCTGACGATTCGGATTGGCACAAATATCACAAATTTCTACATCTGAAATGTTATGACAGCTTTTACAGTGCTTAATTTCCGATCGCAAATCCTGCAACGCATTGACCAAGTGAAAGGTTTGACTTTCAGGCTGACGCAACAAATGCAACACCAATCGCAAAGCAGTACGCTTTCCAATTCCGGGCAATTGCGAGATTTCGTTTACGGCGTTTTCTAAAAGTTTTGAGGAGAATTCCATGGGACAAATTTACGCTTTTTGAACTTGAAACCGAAATTGAAATTAAAATTGAAATCGAGCTGTAACATCTTTTAATTTTTCAATCTTTCGATCATTTCATAAAGAAATACCTAGAAGTTTGTATTTTGCGATACTGAAATTTTACATGCATGCAGCCAATTCACATTTTACTTCTGATTGCCGGATATTTTGGCATCCTGATTTTAATCTCCTATTTTACTGGAAAAGACGACAGCAACGAAACGTTTTTTAAAGCATCGCGCAAATCTCCTTGGTATGTGGTGGCGTTTGGAATGATTGGTGCATCGTTGTCAGGTGTGACTTTTATTTCCGTGCCAGGTTGGGTACGCGATGCTGATTTTGGATACATGCAGGTCGTATTTGGCTATTTGGTTGGCTATTTTATCATTGCATACGTTTTAATGCCAATTTATTACCGCTTGAATGTAACCTCTATTTATCAGTATTTGGAGAATCGATTTGGCGTGGTGAGTTATAAAACAGGTGCATTTTTCTTTTTAATCTCCAGAATTCTTGGCGCTTCTTTCCGATTGTATTTGGTGGCGATTGTATTGCAGCGTTACGTATTTGATGCGTATGGAATTCCGTTTTGGGTGACTGTTTCATTGTCAATTTTGTTGATTTGGTTGTACACATTTCGCGGCGGAATTAAAACGATTGTGTGGACAGATACGTTGCAAACTTTATTTATGCTCATTGCCGTTGGTGTTGCCATTTATTTGATTTTGGGAGATTTGAATTTAAGTTTTAGTGAATTTTTGTCTTCGGATAGTTTAGAACAATACAATCAAATTTGGTTTACCGAAAACGCCATGGCAAAAAATTATTTTATCAAATCGTTTTTGGGCGGATTGTTTATTGCAGTCTGTATGACAGGACTTGATCAGGATATGATGCAAAA
>JBCCLS010000686.1:0-2249 GCA_039026835.1 Bacteroidota bacterium
CAAAGCTTCAGAAGCGTTATTCTTAACACAACCTGCTGTATCCATTCAGCTCAAAAAATTTCAAGATCAGTTTCCCTTACCACTTACCGAAGTTGTGGGGAGAAAATTGTATGTGACTAATTTTGGGAAAGAGATTGCAGTTACAGCACAAAAAATTTTAGATGAAGTTTCTGCCATCGATCATAAAACCAAAGAATACCAGGGAAAGCTTGCTGGAAAATTGACACTTTCTTGTGTGTCTACCGGAAAGTATGTAATGCCGTATTATTTGTCAGGATTTGTGAATCAGCACACAGGCATTGATTTTTCTATTGATGTAACGAATAAGCAAAATGTAGTCAAGGATTTGGAGGAAAATAAAGTTGATTTTGCATTGGTTTCGGTTTTACCTACTCATTTGGCATTGGAAACATTTCCATTGCTAAAAAACAGTCTGTATTTGGTTGGTGGAAAAGAACGCGAAGCGCAACGTACAGGAAAGATTGGCGATATTTTCTTGGAAGAACCTTTATTGTATCGTGAAAAAGGTTCGGCTACGCGAAATGCAATGGAAGCGTTTATTGATGGTAAAAATGTTTCTATTCAAAAGAAAATTGAATTGACTTCCAACGAAGCATTAAAACAAGCAGTGATTGCAGGCTTGGGATATTCGATCATGCCACTTTTGGGGATTAAAAATGCTGTAGATAATGGCGATATAAAAGTCATAGAACACAAAGGTTTGCCAATTCACACGCAGTGGAATATTGTATGGCTAAAAAACAAATCGCTTTCTCCAGTAGCCAATGCGTTTATTGCATATTTGGAAGCAGAAAAGGAAGCTATTAGATCAAAATATTTTAATTGGGTGGAAGATTGATGATACGCCAATTCTTTTACATAATAAAAGAGTAGTTACTTAATTTTAAAAGAAAGAATAGATAAAAATTGTCTAAGAATCGTCAGCTTCCTAGACAATTTTAAGGTATGCAACTTCTCAATATATTCTAGGCAATCTATAATTGTAAGTTACATGGCTGCAATACTAATTTGTACTACCAACTGCCTGCTGTTTATGTTTAGTTTTATTATTTTTTTCGATTTTTAAGGCGTACGAATACTTTGTAGTTGGCATTTCAAAACTATTGGAAATATAGAAGTATGTCCTACTGCAAACTGTAGGATTTCGTATAGTGATACAAACTTTTTTTGCTGTAAATTGTAAAAGAGATGCGTTTTTACGGTATGCACTATGGATATTTTAGTTAATTTTAATCAGAAATGATGTGTTTTTGAAATCGCATTTTCATCACGCTAAAAACTAAAGTATCTGTAACATCAGGTTATGTTACTGAAAACAAACCTATTATGGAAAATCTACATATTTTACTGTTAGAAGATATACAAGAAGATGCCGAGGAATTGATTTCAATTCTGCAAGAAAACGAGTATCACGTGACACATGTAGTCAATGAAGAGGAAGCATCTAGGAAATTACAAGAACAATCGTTTGACGTGCTCATTCTGGATATTATGATTCATGGAAAACTCGAAGGAATTGATTTTGCGAGACGTTTGGATGCCGAAGACAACACCATTCCATTTATTTTTTTAACCAGTATGCAAAGTAGAGCTATTTTTGAAAAAGCCAAGTATACCAAACCGTTTTCGTATTTGTTGAAACCTTTTAATCTGATGGAACTTTTGTACACGATTGAGTTGGCAATTGAGACGCATCATCAACAAGAAAATTCACTGAGTAATGGTACACAACATGGAGTGATTGGTCCTGAATTCTTATTCATCAAAAAGAAAAAAAGCGTTGTAAAAGTGAATGTATTTTCTATCCATTATATTGAAGTGAGTGAAAAGTATTGCAGTTTGGTCTGCGATGATGGAAATTATATCATAAAGCTTTCTTTAACGAGAGTAAAACAGATTTTAGCCAATGCTGATTTTAAACAAACACACCGTAATTATTTAGTCAACACGAAAAAAATAAAGGAGCTGTATTTAGAAGACAACTTGCTCATTTTAGAAGCCAATCACCAAATTCCATTTAGCGAGCGCTACAAAGCCGAATTTTTAAAAGGTGGACTATTTTTTAGGTAAACACAAAAAAGAGACTGTCTAAATTGTAGCGTATGTACTCGCATTTTTCAGACAGTCACTTTCGTATCAAACTACATCAGTTTCTCTATAATCATCATTCCGTAAATCAACGTATCTTGTTCGCGAATTTGTCGCCATTTCATCATATCAACGTTGAG
>JBCCLS010000687.1:0-2246 GCA_039026835.1 Bacteroidota bacterium
AATAAAAGCATTCACTTTTACAGGTGCGTTTGCCACAATATCAATAAGTGTACTTTCTTGAATGCCAAATAATTCAAGTGGAATTTCTTTTAAAATTTTAGATTGTAAAATCTCGCCCACAGGCGCCAAATTCTTATCCAGTTTCAGCGAAACCAACTGATCATAAGGAACTTCCAATTTTTCTGAGAGCACAACAATCTTATCTGTTTTTGGAAATTTCTTCCCTTTTTCAATCTCATTTAAGTACGATTTTGACAATCCTGTAAGCTTCGACAACCCAAACAAAGACAAACTTTTTTCGGTACGAATCTGCTTCAATTTTAATCCAAAAATAAGCTTGATGTATTCTTCTTCCATAAAAACAAATATAGTATAAATTGCGAACTTTCATTTTTTAGCGAATAAAAATAAATTAGCGAACGTTCGCTAAATTCAAAAAAAAGTAGTAATATTGCTTCATAAAATTATAAGTCATGGAAGAAACTTTATTACAACAGTCTAAAATTCAGTTCGCTAACAAGGTGAAAAATTACTATCCAGAAATCCTAACTGATGAAGCATTAGAGTTCATTACAGCCTTACATGAGCAATTTAATGCTAAAAGAATAGCACTTTTAGAGAGGCGGACAAAACAGCAAGATGTTTTTGATGCAGGAAAGTTTCCCCAATTCCCACAAGAAACCAAAGAAATTAGAGAAGGCGATTGGCAAGCCAGTCCTATTCCGCATAATTTACAAGACAGACGTGTGGAAATTACAGGCCCAGTAGATCGAAAAATGATTATCAATGCACTAAATTCTGGAGCCAAAACATTCATGGCCGATTTGGAAGACAGCAACGCACCTAGCTGGAAAAATAGCATTGAAGGGCAACAAAATCTATTAGATGCCAACAAAAAAACCATTTCACTACACGATTCAAAACGCAATAAATCATACAAATTAAATGCAGAAACTGCTGTACTGTTAGTACGTCCAAGAGGTTTGCATTTAAATGAAAGACACTTATTAATAGACGGAGAAGAAGCTTCCGGAAGTTTGGTCGATTTTGGACTGTACGTATTTCACAACACCAAAATCATGTTAGCAAATGATACAGCTCCTTATTTCTATCTTCCAAAATTAGAACACTATACAGAAGCGCGTTGGTGGGACGAAGTATTTGCATTTGCAGAAAATTACCTGAAAGTGCCAATCGGAACGTTCAAAGCTACCGTATTAATCGAAACTATCACGGCAAGTTTTCAATTAGATGAAATCATTTATGAGCTCAGAGATCATATTGTAGGATTAAATTGCGGACGCTGGGATTATATTTTCTCTTACATCAAAAAATTTAGAAATCATCCAAATTTTGTTGTACCGAATAGAGATCAAGTTACCATGACGACACCTTTCATGGACGCGTATTCGAAATTAGTAATTCAGCGTTGTCACAAACGCGGAATTTTAGCAATTGGTGGAATGGCAGCACAAATTCCGATCAAAAATAACAAACATGCCAATGATGCAGCTTTAGAAAAAGTTCGAAAAGATAAAGAGCGTGAAGTACAAAACGGACACGATGGTACTTGGGTTGCACATCCTGCGTTGGTGCAAGTAGCAATGAATGAATTCAATACGCATATGCCAACATCCAATCAATTGCACATCTCTCGAAATGATATCAATATTACTGAAAAAGACTTAGTAGAAGTACCAAAAGGCACGGTAACTGAGGCAGGAATTCGTAAAAATATCAACGTAGGTATCCTGTATATAGAAGCGTGGTTACGTGGATTTGGTGCCGTTGCTTTATACAATTTGATGGAAGATGCCGCTACAGCGGAAATATCTCGCACACAAGTATGGCAATGGTTAAAAAATGAAGTTACACTCGAAGATGGACGCACCTTTGATCAGCAATTATTCCAAGACATTTTTGATGACGAAATTGAAAAGCTAATCGTTGAAGTTGGTGAGGATAGATTGCCACAAACAAAATTTAAATTGGCGGTTTCTCTATTCAAAAAACTAGTGACTGCGGACGAATTTGAAGAATTTCTAACGCTTCCAGCGTATTTACATATTTAAAATAAAGAAAAAACAAATTAACAAATAACAAAAATAAGAAGCTGAATGTATGTAGTTTAACAACAATACAAATAGATAAAAAGAAATATCTTCCGAAAGAACCAACAACAAACAACCAGCAACCAATAAAAAACACCTAATAAAAAGCAATCCTGCGATTGCGGCAACAATCAA
>JBCCLS010000688.1:0-2231 GCA_039026835.1 Bacteroidota bacterium
AAAAAAGTGTTTTGAAAGAAAAGGAATATGCGGTTTATAAAATGTAACTACCTAATTTATAAAACAGAAATAGTAGAAAAATGCAATTATTTGTAGTAAAATGATTAAAAATAAAAACTGAAAATTCGTTTTTGCTTGTATGAAAGATTTATAAATCTTTCATACAAACTTTTTTTGTCAATTTTAGAATTGATATGTCGAATTTTTTTGAGAAATTATTCTTTTGGATTCATTAAAATCGCTGCTTTGTTAAAGTCAGAAGCTGCATTGATGACTTCGCGGAAACCTTCATATTCAGCAATGTCATATTCAAATTCCTTGTAGAATTCTTCAATCGTAATGGTCAATTTGTTGCCATCCATGGTGTAATTCGATTCAAACTTACACTTCTGATTGCCTTCTGCATCCAACAATTCTTTTTTGATGATCAACGATTCCAAGCCTTCTACTTCATATTCGGTGGGAATCGTGACCACAATTTCATAATTGTAACGATTTGGATATTGCATCTGGATTGGATTGACACGTTTGGTTTCTTGATACAATTCACTTTGTGTTCCAATGACTTTTCCCACCTGAAAAATATAACTTTCGCCAGCTTCTTCCAATAAGAATTCGGAAGTAATACGACTGTTTACCAAAAAGGGTTTGTTATATTCCAATTGCGCCATTTCTTTGTTGACTGTTTCGTATTTTTTTACCACTTTATCTTCAATTCCAGAACCTGTTAAATAATCTTCAAATTCTTTGATGGCTTGCTCTGGCGCTAAATTCAAATACGCACGGTTGTTCATGGCCCAATGTCCATAATATTCTTGGTTTTGGTCAATTTGCGCATATTCCATATCATCTTCAAACGAAATGTTCATATTGCGGACAACGCGACTGTAATCTTGATCTTTTTGTAAAATTTTATAGAAACTGAATTGCTTTTGATCGTTCACAAAAATTCCTGTATTTCCAAGAATATTCGGCGGAATTTCACTCAAACGGTAATCTACACGATTCGGTGTGATGTATTGAAATACTTCTGGAATGTAAATTAAAAATTCGCGCAATGCTGTCGGATTGAAAAACTCAGAATCAAATTTATGCTCGTATACATCAGCGGTAATCACAGGCAAATATTCTACTTCCGCAGCTTCTAACAAATGCGAATACACTTTGATAATGCCCAAATCACTTGCCGATTTGTTTTTAATGATATAATCGATATCAGACAATTGCGCATTGTTGTTTTGTACAATTGTGTAATTCGTTTTTACATAATCGTCAATCAAATATACTTTGGTAAACACATCTGTTTTTTGATCTTTTAAAATAGTTTCCACAATTTTTGGAATCTCAGGATGCACCGTCGACGGGAAAAGACCTTTTGTAATATTGGTTACTACATTGCTCCACAACATATCATCCGTAACATTGGTGCCAGGTCCAAAACATTGATACGCTATGTAAATTTTATTGGAATCAAACGTTGCGTATTCTTCCTCAATCATCGGCACTATGTTTTCCAATACCAACTTACGCCCAATGTTTCCCTGATAACTCTCACGTGTGAACTCACTGTCCGTATTATACACTTTTACGCGTCCTGCGGAAGTTCCGTATATAAAATCGTATTCCACTCGCTTGATCGGATAACTTTTTTGCAATGTTTCTCGTCCAAAGGCTGAGTATTCTTTTTCTAATGTATACAAGACTTCAATTTCAGAATCCTTTTCGGCACCTTCGATGGCGAAAATTTTAAAATCACCGTATTCTTCTACATTTTTTACTTCTTTAATGTTGTCTTTGTTCAGCAAGGTAACTTTTCCATCGGGAGAAATCGTACGCGCTTTTATATCCACAATATTGATCACATCGTACATGGAAATGTACACGGTATTGTGGGTTTTAATTCCTTTTTCATCGTGAACGCGCGCAATGGTATGCGTTGTTTCAAACTTTTGAATCTCGTTACCAACTTCCGGAACTACATATTCTACCATGTATTTTTCTAAAATAGCAATGGAAGATTCATTGGCTTCTTTTTCAGACAATTCATGAAGTTTTGGTTTCTTTTTCCAATCGTATTTTGTGTAGAATTGCGAAAATGCTTGCGACGTACACAAACACAAAAGGATAAGGATAACTGCTCTCATAGGTGTGATTTTACTTTTCAATAATAATGCTTTTTTTGTATGCTTTGATGAGTTTCTTTACAAAACTATTCCACGCTTCAAAATCTT
>JBCCLS010000689.1:0-2227 GCA_039026835.1 Bacteroidota bacterium
AGGTTCTGTGTATCCTTCTTTTTGTGCTTGCGAAACTACATCGTGAAAGGTTTTTGTACTATTGAAATTGTTAAATACAAAGTTTAAACTTCCCGAAAGTACTGCTTGAATTTTGTGAATTCGATCTCCAGAAGCTACAACATTTTTCAGTGTGTCAATGATTGGTAATCCTGCGCCTACATTGGTTTCAAACAAAAATGGAACATTATATTTTCGGGAAACATGTTTTAAATTTTGATAGTTTTTGTACTCAGACGCACAGGCAATTTTATTACAAGTAACCACTGAAATATTTTCCTGTAAATAATGATCGTACACTTTTGAAACTTCATGACTTGCTGTAATATCTATAAAAATACTGTTGCGTAAATTCAACGAAATTGTCATTTGGTGGAATTTTTCAAGATCTGCTTTGATGCCTTTGGCTAGGTGATCTTTCCAGTTTTTTAAATCGATTTCTTCTTCATCAAAAAGCATGGTTCGTGAGTTGGAAATTCCGATGACACGAATGTTGAGTTTGAGTTGCTCGCGCAAATATTCTTGTTGTTGATGCAATTGTGCTAAGAAGCGTTCGCCCACATTTCCAACACCAGCAACAAACAAGTTGAGTTGCTTTATTTTTTCTTCAAAAAATTCTTCGTGCAACGCATTGAGTGCTTTTTTGGCATCGTCACTATTGATAACTGCAGAGATGTTTTTTTCAGAAGCTCCTTGCGCAATGGCGCGAATGTTCACATTATTTTTTCCAAGCATGCTAAACATTTTACCACTCAATCCTTGATGATTTTTCATGTTTTCTCCAACCAAAGCAATGATGGCGAGTTGTTGCTCAACCAAAATTGGCTCTACTTTTCCAGAGGAAATTTCATAGGCAAAAGTTTTATCAATTGCCATTTTTGCCTTTGAGGCTTCTTTGTCATTAATTCCAATACAAATAGAATGCTCGGAAGAAGCTTGTGTTATTAAAATAATATTGACTTGTTCCGCGAGCAATGTTTCAAACAATCGTTTTGAAAACCCTGGAATTCCAATCATTCCGCTGCCTTCAAGTGTGAGCAAGGAAATATTTTCAATGTAACTAATTCCTTTTACAGCGCGTTGTTTCCCGTTTGGATTTTTAGAGATACAGGTACCAGATTGCTCTGGCGCAAAGGTATTTTTGACCAGAATTGGAATTTCTTTTTTGAGTACAGGTTGAATGGTTGGCGGATAAATTACTTTGGCACCAAAGTGCGATAATTCCATTGCTTCTTGATAAGAAATGTTAGGAATTGGCGTTGCTTGTTTTACTATGCGAGGATTTGCCGTGTACATTCCGCTGACATCTGTCCAAATTTGCAATTCGTTCGCATCGACAGCTGCTGCAATGATTGCTGCGGTATAGTCAGAACCGCCACGACCTAGCGTTGTTGTTTCTCCTTTTTCCGTAGCGGCAATAAAACCTGGAAGGATGATAATTTCTTTTTCGTTGGCTTCAAAAAATGCTTTGCAATTTTCATGTGTCAATTTCATGAGTACATGGGCATTTTCATAACTTTCTGAAGTAATGATCAACTCGCGACTGTCTTTGTACTCACTATTTAATTTTCGCGTACGCATTACTTCTGAAATGATATACGAGGACAATAATTCACCAAAACTCGCGATGGTTGCTAAGGTTTTGGGAGTTAATTCGCGCAGCAAATAACAACCTTCATACAAGGTTTCTAAATAGTTAAGCAAACGTTTGGTATGACTGATAATGGCGCTTTGTTCTGTAATAGGAATTAAATCCTTTACAACTTGAATATGCCTGTTTTCAATTTCCTGTAAAAGTGATTTATAGTATTCGTCTTTTACGGCTGCTAATTCGGCTGTTTTTAAGAGCATGTTGGTGGTGTTTCCAAAGGCAGAAACAACTACAGCTATTTTTTGTTTTTTGGCAGCTTTTGTAATGATGTCAATGACTAAGTTTATGTGTTGCGCATTGGCTACAGAAGTACCGCCAAATTTGAGTACGTTCATGGTTTTTGTTTTGTATGGTTATAGGTAATTTTAAATGTTGGTTTGAAAAAGGTGTATGTAAACACCGCACGGTTGTGTATGCTTTAGACCCCAAAAGGGGTTGTAGTAGCGATCGTTACAGTGCTTCGCGTGCCTGAACAAGTGATTATTGAAGAAATATTTGTAGCTACTAATTGCATGATTTTCCTTAGAGGTTATAAAAGTAATACATTTGAATAACATC
>JBCCLS010000690.1:0-2212 GCA_039026835.1 Bacteroidota bacterium
GTTTCTTCTGTAATCATATTACTAAATATAATTATTTTCTTACTAAAAATATAAGACTTGGTTTTTAGGCTAATGTTACATGTTATAAAGATATTAGTACTGAGATATGAGAATTGAGAAACTACAAAGCAATTTGTGAGATTCCCACCTAACTTCGGCAAGCTAAGCACAGATCACAACAATTAAAAAAAACAAGAAAAAAATTCGTGAATTCGTGACAACAAAAAAACAGAAACCAAATGCTACTTAACAAACAGATCACGTCGTCATACTTCCTCACGATGACGTAAAAAACTAATTCAACATTCAACATTCAAAATTTAAAAGCCCTTTTCCGAAACCCACTAGGAGTCACACCTTTAATCTCCTTAAACTTCCGATTGAAATTCGAGACATTGAAAAAACCACAATGGAGCGCAATATCGGTGATGGATTGTTCTTTGGAATTCGTCAAAAACTTACACGCATTTTCAATTCGGACTTCGGTGAGGAATTTGAAGAATGTTTTATTCGTTCGCTGTTTAAAATATTTACAAAACGCATTCGGCGTCATGTTAGCAATAGTGGAAACATCTTCCAAAACTATCTTCTGATCAAAATGATTCATAACAAATTCAAAAACCGCACTCATACGTTTTCCATCATCGTCTGTATAATTTTTGGTGTGGATAAAAGAAGAAACAGTCTCATAGTTTGATTGTGTCAAGATGGATAACACTTCAAAAAAAGTAGCAAATCGCCGTATTGTATGTTGTTGAATCATGTTCTGAAACAACAAACTGATATAGGATTGTTTTTCGGTAAAGCGAACACCAAAATGCGCATCTTCCAACAATTGCTGTGCTTTTTGTAATTGAGGCAACGCAAATAAATGATCGCCAAAACTATCTTTGGTGAAAAACAACGAAATCATATACGTAGATTCTTTGGTTTCTTGATCGCTCTTAAAAACATGCGGCACGTTGCTGCCAAATAACAACACATCATTCACTTGGAAATCACGAATGGTATCGCCCACAATAAAAGTTCCTTTTCCAGAAATAATGCAAGACAACAGAATCTCTTCATGCTGATGCAATTGCTCATAAAAGGCAACACCACGATCCTCTTGCACAATCAAAATATCGTTTTCTGTTTTGGGAATTTTAAAGGGTAAAACTTTCATTCGATTTAAATAATACGCATAAATTAATCTAAAATAATTCATAAAGCATAAAAATAGGATAAAATAGTATTGAAACTGGATAATATCTGTAGTTTTTTAACAGAAGAAGAAAGCGTATTTTTATACCAACCAAAAACGACAAGCACTAAGTATCAAACCAAAAATAATTATGAAAATTAATTGGAAAGGCGTCATGCCAGCCGTTACCACAAAGTTTACGT
The DNA here is from genome assembly GCA_039026835.1 of Bacteroidota bacterium. Classification (GTDB taxonomy): domain Bacteria; phylum Bacteroidota; class Bacteroidia; order Flavobacteriales; family Flavobacteriaceae; genus Kordia. The sequence goes on from JBCCLS010000690.1 coordinate 1,387, forward strand.
CAACCGATCAACTCGATTTAAATATGTTTGCTGTAAACATTTATGCACAATTAGAAGCAGGTGTACACGGAATTATTCTCGGTGGAACGTTAGGAGAAGCGAGCACATTGACAAATGAAGAAAAACGAATTCTTGTCAAAGAAACAGTAAAAATTGTCGATGGAAAAATTCCTGTCATTATCAACATTGCAGAACAATCCACACGCGCAGCAATTCAAGCAGCACAACATGCCAAAGAAGATGGCGCCAGTGGTTTAATGATGTTGCCACCAATGCGTTACAAAGCGGACAGTCGTGAAACAGTAACTTATTTCAAAGCAGTCGCGCAAACTACCGATTTGCCAATTATGGTGTATAACAATCCTGTGGATTACGGAATTGAAGTCACACTCGATATGTTTGAGGAACTGTTAAAAGACTGTCCCAATATTCAAGCTGTTAAAGAATCTACACGTGATGTTTCAAACATTACCCGAATCAAAAATCGTTTTGGCGATCGTTTGGCAATTTTATGCGGCGTCGATACACTGGCTTTGGAAAGTCTTTTAATGGGCGCAGAAGGTTGGGTTGCTGGCTTAGTATGTGCATTTCCTGCGGAAACTGTTGCCATTTATGCCTTAGCAAAAGCTGAAAAAATTGCGGAAGCGGTGGAAATTTATCGCTGGTTTTTACCTTTATTGGAATTAGATATCAACACAAAATTGGTGCAAAATATAAAACTAGCCGAAGTCGCCACGGGAATCGGAACGGAATATGTACGAGAACCGCGTTTGCCTTTAATTGGCGCTGAACGCGCGAATGTACTCAAAATTATAGAAGACGGAAA
>JBCCLS010000691.1:0-2210 GCA_039026835.1 Bacteroidota bacterium
CTAAATTCTTCACGTTCTAGGGCGTAGCGTAAGCCGGTCTCCACCATAATGGCGTCGCTGGAGACAACGGGAATATCGTCTCGATAAAACTGCACCGAGTTGCTCTTTTGATGCTTGGCCCATTCTTGGAAGTACTAAATTCTAAAGTTAACGCATCACTAGTAACTAGAAAACTTGGATGTTGTTTTGGAAACTTTAGAAATAATTGAGTTGTTTTTAAAAACCAAAAAGCGTGGAGAAATTCTCCACGCCCGTGACATTTGCCAATTTTAATACTGGCAACTTCCACAAGAAGCATCAAAATACGATACTGGATAGCATACACATGCAGAATGATTTACTGATGTTCCGCATCCTTCTCGTAAAAATGTTTGTGGTTTCAAAGGACCAGTTCCACCTGGATCAGGCGCAGCTCCTCCTCTAACTTGATTTCTACTTAAAGCAGAAATCGTTTTTTTAAAAATCTGTAACTTTTTTGTTTGCTTTTTCATTGTTTAAAAAGTTTAATAGATTAATATTGCCTTATAGTTCTTATATATATGTTCTTGTTACCCGATGTTTAGAAAACTTTAACAGATGAGCAAACCATTTCGATTTAAACAATTTACAATAGCACAAGATAAAACTGCCATGAAAGTAGGCACCGACGGCGTGTTGCTAGGTGCCTGGGCTTCTGTAGAAGGCAATCCATTTTCTATTTTGGATATTGGTGCAGGAACTGGACTTATTGCATTACAATTGGCACAACGCTCACATGCCGAAGTGATTGATGCCATAGAGATTGATGACAACGCGTATGAACAAGCTGTTGAAAATTTTGAAAATTCTCCATGGAGCGATCGCTTGTTTTGTTATCACGCAGGTTTGGATGAATTTGTAGATGAAATTGATGACAAGTATGATTTGATTGTGTCTAATCCGCCTTTTTACACGGAAAATTACAAAACAGAAAATACACAACGTGATCGAGCTCGTTTTGCAGATGCATTGCCTTTTGAGGAGTTACTTGCTGGTGTATCGCACTTGTTGGAACCAACAGGAACTTTCCACACCATCATTCCTTTTAAAGAATACGATCATTTTATACATCTGGCGGAAGCCAACCACTTATTTCCATACAAAACCTGCCACGTACAAGGAAATCCAAAAGCAAATTACAAGCGTAGTTTAATTTCATTTTCAAAAGAGAAAACCACGCATACACAGGAAGAATTGGTAATTGAAAAGGAGCGACATCAATACACGGAAGCTTATATTTTGCTCACAAAAGATTTTTATTTAAAAATATAACAATTTGTCTTTGTTTTGTGACATTTCATTAATTACTTTTGTGAGGACGATTTACGAACATTGCGTACATTTGAGTAGATAAAAAATGCTATAAATACACGATTCATGAAACCAGATTTATTCCAAGCTCCTGATTACTACAACTTAGACGAGCTATTATCCGAAGAACATAAATTAGTGAGAGATGCTGCCCGCGAATGGGTAAAAAGAGATGTATCTCCAATTATAGAAGATTATGCGCAACGCGCTGAGTTTCCTGAACAAATTATTGCAGGATTGGCAGGAATTGGAGCATTTGGCCCGTATACTCCGGCAGAATATGGCGGTGCAGGTTTAGATCAAATTAGTTACGGATTGATCATGCAAGAAATTGAACGTGGCGACTCTGGAGTTCGTTCTACAGCGTCTGTACAATCATCTTTAGTAATGTATCCTATTTGGAAATACGGTACTGAAAAACAAAAACAAAATTATTTACCAAAGCTTGCTTCAGGAGAGTATATCGGCTGCTTTGGATTGACAGAGCCAGATCATGGTTCTAATCCTGGCGGAATGATTACTAACTTCAAAGACCAAGGTGATCATTACCTTTTGAATGGTGCCAAGCTTTGGATATCAAATTCACCTTTCGCCCAGATCGGAGTAGTATGGGCAAAAAACGAAGAAGGAAGAATTCATGGACTGATTGTAGAACGTGGAATGGAAGGATTTACTACTCCTGAAATGAAAGGGAAGTGGAGTCTTCGCGCTAGTGCTACTGGTGAACTAGTTTTTGACAATGTGAAGGTACCTAAAGACAATCTGCTTCCTGGAAAATCGGGTCTTGGTGCTCCATTGAGCTGCCTTGATAGTGCTCGATATGGAATCGCTTGGGGAGCTATTGGAGCCGCACTAGACTGCTACGATTCAGCTTTACGCTA
>JBCCLS010000692.1:0-2209 GCA_039026835.1 Bacteroidota bacterium
AAATAATATAGAATTATCTAATAATTCATCTCTATGTAGTAAATCTAAAATAAGATATTGATTTTCTGCCGAAGAAAAAATATACTTGTGCATGCCACTTCGTTCAGAAACCGTCAATTCTACTTGAATATTTGTACTGTCTAAGAATACTTTGTAATAGCCTGCTTCTGCAACTTCATTGTCATGTGAAAAGTGCGCGCGGTAGCCTTCTTTTCCATCAGCTCCATTATTTAAAACTACTTTATTTGTTGGCATTAAGAGGATATCTCCATAATCAGAAACGCCTGTTCCACTCAAGTGTGTATGCGAAAATCCATAGATATATTCGTCCGAATAATGATAGCCAGAACAGCCATCCCAACCGTCCAAACGTGTGTCAGGACTGAGTTGCATCATTCCAAAAGGCATGGTAGCGCCAGGATAGGTATGTCCGTGTCCACCAGTTCCAATAAACGGATTCACATAATTAATGAGGTTGGTATCTTTTTGGGCAGTTTGTATTTTTTGGTCACTCGAACAGCTAAAGAATAACGAGATGATCACAAAAAAGGCGATGTATTGAAGTTTCATTAAAATAGATTCCTAAATTTATGGCAACTAATATACTAAAAATGAGAAGCACTATTTTTTTCAAATTCATAATTTTCCTTTGTATCATGAGTTGTTCAAAACCGCAACCGCCCATTCGACCGCACATCATTCCAATTCCGAATGAATTTATGATAGCAAAAGGAACTTTTTTATTGGATAAAAATGTGTCGCTTCATGCGGATGCTGAATGTATCGCTGTGGCGGAATTTTTCAATGCGTATCTCAAAGAAAAGTTAGGTTATCGTTTGAGCGTTCACAGTTCGCCAGATCGGAATGTCATTCATTTTAAGTATGATAAAACTATAGAAAATACAGAAGGTTATGAATTGATTATTGATACGAGAAAAATTACCATTAAAGCGAGTACGGAGCAAGGTGCTTTTTATGCCTTTCAAACCTTGCGACAATTTTTTCCGGCAGCAATAGAAAGTAACACTTTTTCTAACGAACGCATCGAACTTCAAAATGCAGTTGTTAGAGATGCACCACGATTTTCCTATCGCGGCATGCATTTAGATGTATCGCGTCATATGTTTTCGGTTGATTTTATCAAAAAATATATCGATCTGATGTCACAACTGAAAATGAATACCTTTCATTGGCATGTAACCGACGATCAAGGTTGGCGTATTGAGATTAAGAAATATCCAAAATTACAAGAGATAGCTGCGTTTCGTGATGAAACATTGATCGGACATTACAATGATTCCCCTCAACAATTTGACGGTAAAAAATACGGCGGCTATTACACACAAGAAGAAGTTAAAGACATTGTACAATATGCTGCGGAGCGTTACATCACAGTGATTCCAGAAATTGAAATGCCGGGACATGCGCAAGCGGCCATTGCTGCTTATCCAAATTTAGGTTGCTCAGACAAACCTGTGAAAGTTGCTACAAAATGGGGCATTTTTGAAGATGTATATTGTCCGACCGAAGAAACCTTTGCTTTTTTAGAAAATGTATTGGATGAAGTGATTCCGTTATTTCCTGGAAAATATATTCATATTGGCGGTGACGAAGCGCCCAAAATACGTTGGAAACATTCTGAATATTGTCAGGAATTGATCAAAAAAGAAAATTTACAAGACGAACATGGTTTGCAGAGTTATTTCATTACGCGCATGGAAAAATACATCAATAGCAAAGGCAAGCAAATTATTGGTTGGGATGAAATTTTAGAAGGTGGATTGGCACCAAATGCAACCGTAATGTCGTGGCGCGGTATGAACGGAGCGATCGAAGCTGCAAAATCTGGACACAATGTAGTGATGACACCAACTTCACATGCGTATTTTGATTACTATCAATCGGATAATGAAGACGAACCGTTAGCAATTGGAGGCTTTTTACCATTGGAAAAAGTATATAGTTTTAATCCGATTCCAAAAGAGCTTTCCGAAACACAAGAAAAATATGTATTAGGCGCACAAGGAAACGTATGGACGGAATACATCACAACTCCTGAAAAGGTAGAATATATGGCATTTCCGAGAGCTATTGCGATGGCGGAAGTCACATGGTCAAATCCGTATAGAAGAGATTATCAAGATTGGCATAATTCACCTTTTGTGCATCCAAACGTTTATGAAAGTGGGAGAGGCGATATGCAAAATCT
>JBCCLS010000693.1:0-2205 GCA_039026835.1 Bacteroidota bacterium
TAATATATTTTCTAGCGGAATTTTCTCTTTTGTCATCCAATAGCGAACAGCTTTTCCGCTGAGGTTCATATACGTACTAGGCTTTAAAAAGATAAACGTTCGTCCTTTGAAGCGATATGAAGCTACGTCGCCCAGTTTATCTGTTGTAAAACTAAATTCTTCCTTCTTCGCAAAAAAGTCTAAAATTTTAAATCCGATATTGTGTCGCGTGTTTTGGTATTCACTACCAATATTTCCTAAACCTACAATGAGAAATTTTTTCATAGGATCTGTTTCTTCTATAGTAAATGATGCTTTTGGCTTTGTGGAGCCAAACAATTTTTTAATAAACTGAAGCATGCTGTAAAATTTTGAGCAAAAATAGAATCTATTATTGCTTGTGACAAGTCTGTGTGTGAAAAGTTACGTTTTTAATGATCCTGATTTTCATCAGGATACGTTCAACTAACAATTTTGGTTACATCTGTCGATTTGCCAAAATTGAGTTTCACTTTTTGGATCCTGATCTTCATCAGGATTAGTTCAACTTTCAATTTTGGCTACATCTGTCGATTTACCAAAATAGAGTTTCACTAAGTTTCATTAAAACAAAAAAGCATCCCAAAACGAGATGCTTTTGATAGATCGTGAGATCAAAATTATTTTCCTTCTTTCTCTGCTTTTGCAGCTTCTTGGGCAGCTTTCATCGCAGCACGTGAAATTCTTACCTGGCAAACAACGGTGTTGTCTGGGTGTAATAATTTGTAGTTTTCGTTTGCTACAGCAGTTACATATAATTTGTTTCCAATTTCTAATTCAGAAATATCTGCATCAATATAATCAGGTAAATTCTTTGGCAATGCTTTTACTTTTAATTTACGCTTGTTTAAACGCAATACTCCACCAGCCATTACTCCAGGTGCATTTCCTTTGACTGCAACAGGAATATCCATGGTTACTTCTTTATCCTCAAATAAACGATAGAAGTCAACATGTAAAATTTTATCACTTACAGGGTGAAATTGAATATCCTGTAAAATCGCATTGTGTGTAGAACCATCTTCTAATGCAATCACAACTGTGTGCGCATTTGGAGTATACACTAATTTTGAAAATGATAATTCTTCTGCTGAAAAGTGTAATGGATTGTCTCCTCCGTATAATACGCAAGGAACCTTTCCAGCATTACGTAAGGCTTTTGTTGCTACTTTGCCCACGCTTTCTCTTTGAGATCCGTTGATTGTAATTGATTTCATTACTTTGTTTATATTTAAATTTAATTACATTAAAAATTTTGAACTAATGGATGTGTTGGTTTGTACGCGTTGCATTACATCTGCAAATAAATTGGCACAACTTACTACTTTGATCTTGCTCGATTCTTTACGCAAAGGAATAGAATCGGTTACAATTAGTTCTTCTAGCTGCGAATTTTCAATTCGCTCATACGCTTGTCCTGATAAAATAGGATGTGTACAGATTGCTCGTACAGATAATGCACCTCTATTCATCATCACTTCGGCAGCTTTGGTTAACGTTCCGGCAGTATCTACCATATCGTCTACCAAGACTACATTTTTTCCTGTTACATCACCAATCAATTCCATGTGTGAAATGACATTGGCTTTTTTACGTTGTTTGTAACAGATCACAACATCGCTTTCTAAAAACTTAGAATAGGCATACGCTCTTTTTGATCCTCCCATGTCTGGAGAGGCAATTGTGAGTTTATCCAAATTCAGGTTTCTCAAATACGGTAAAAACACGGTAGAAGCAAATAAATGATCTACAGGCTTTTCACAGAATCCTTGAATTTGATCTGCGTGCAAGTCCATCGTAATAATACGTGTAGCACCTGCCACTTCTAACATTTTCGCAATCAGCTTTGCACCTATCGGAACCCTTGGCTTGTCTTTACGATCTTGTCGTGCCCAACCGAAGTAGGGAAGCACTGCTGTAATATGACGTGCGGAGGCTCTTTTTGCGGCATCTAACATTAACAAAATTTGCATCAAATGATCTGAGTCTGGAAACGTAGATCCTATAATGAATACTCTTGCACCGCGAATGGATTCTTCGAATGACGGTTGAAATTCACCATCACTATAGGTTGAGAACGTAACTTTGCCTAAATCTGCACCATATTCTTTTGCAATTTTTCTTGCAAGTTCATCACTTTGTGTACAGGCAAAAATCTTTGGTTCTGGGACAGTATAGGCCATTTAA
>JBCCLS010000694.1:0-2204 GCA_039026835.1 Bacteroidota bacterium
AAAAATAATGAGCGTTTTTATCTATCGAAACTATTTCCAAATTGGGTTGTAAAATACATAGCCATCATAGCAAAGAATAGTTCAATTGATACAGCTGCTTCAGAAGGTTACTGTATAGAAATTGGCTATGTCACAGGGCAAATAGTAGAAATAGATAAAGGATTGATTTTAGACAATCTGAAAGAATTACTGGAGCGGGAATATATAGATTCAGAAAGTACATCAATGTACGGTGATTGTATGGTGGAAAAAGTTCAAACCAAACGTGCAAAATTGATAGAAGATATCCGAAAAGATATGCTCAATGGCGATGTAACATTTAAGCGTTTAGAACCCAATGAATGTGGTGAAAGAAATCCAATACGAGCGCTGATCGATCCTTTAGAAGCTGGTTGTAGTGCGGCAAATAAAAAATTTGATGATATATCAGGGACGCTAGGCGCACTGTTTAAAATTGAGGAGGATGATGCGGTATATGCACTCTCTAATTTTCATGTATTTGCACTAAAAGAATCCAAACTAGATGACACTGAAAAAATTACACAACCCAGCAGATCAGATGCCAAACAGATCAATATAAAATCTAGAGTCATCGGCTCATTATTTTGGATGTGTAAAAATAGAAAGCTTGATGCAGCCATTGCAAAGATTAGTGTACCAGTCAATACCAAGTCAAAACGAAGCAGTAAGATGAAAAAGATATATGGAATTTCTGAGCCAAAGATTGGAATGAAGGTCATAAAATATGGACGCACTACTGGTGCTACAAACGGTGTTATACGATCTGTTTATTGCACAGTAAATTTGAGTGATAAAACCAATCCTAAAAAAAAGCACATCAAGCGACATCAAATTTTGACTACATGCATGTCGCAGCAAGGCGATTCAGGTTCTATTCTTGTTGATATTAAGACCAACATGGCAGTCGGACTCATCTTTGCAGGGAGAAAATCAGTCAATGCCACATATGCAAATAAAATTACCGAAGTTTTTAAATCCGATCGTACACGATACAAAGAGAGAGTGTTACCTACAATGACTTTTAAAGAATTCATATAATTAAAAACACACTATTATGAGTAAAAAAATTACAATTGAACCTGGAAATGATAAAAAAAGGTATCTTCTTTATGAACATAACTTCAAAATTGAAGCTATGTTTATCAAATGGAGTGATGTGAGAAAAGTGGATGCAGCAACCTTTTTTATTGAACCCAAGGAAGAATATACTATTGCAGATGTCTATTTTTGTGCTGAGAGAGATCAATTAGAAATTAGCATACTTTCTGAGGAAGGAAAAGGAGTTTTTATGAAAAAATTTGACAATCTCTATTTCAATGAAGGTAAAAAAGAAGATGTAGTCACGATTCGTTTCTATGAAGGTGAAACGTATGAAGAAATAAGGTGTTTCAGTGTTACGGATGATCAGCCAGAACGTAGAAAGGGAAATATTCTTGTCGGTGGATAGATGTTCAATTTTACATACCACAAAAATACCTTGTATACTAGTTAGTTTATTGCTAACTAGTTTTTTGCATTCTCAAAGTGTTGATTTTGAGGATTTTTATTTGTTTTACGATAAAGAAAACTATAAGGAAAGTCTCAAAGAACTACAAAAAATTGACACGACTCGAATTTCAAAACAAGACAAAGCCACATGGTATTTTTTCTATGCTGATGTTCAATTTGGTCGAGATCGACATGACATTGCCTATCAGTATGCGTTAAAAGCAGAAAATCTATTCATTGCGCTTGACAAGCAATCGGATGTTATCGATTCAAAATTATTGCGATTGAGTATTGTTTCACATCAAAAATCATTGGATTTTGATGAACAACCTATCATAGATGATATTTTTTCATATGTAAAACGAACAAATGATTCCAATACTCCGATGAAATTATATTTTAGGATTGGCAATACACTTACTCGAAATGCTAACAAAGAAAAGGCAATTTATTACTATCAAAAAATCTTAGAAAAGACAAAAGAAAGCATCGATACTGCGCACGTATACATGAATATTGGAACTGTGTACTCTACTATAGAACCGATGGATCAAGATTCTGCTTTATATTATGCCCAAAAAGCAATTCCTATTTTAATAAGGCATTACTTAGCATTAAATGGTCGATTTATTTCATTTACTATTAATAATAGCTTTAATGACTCTATTGACGGTTTGATTTTAGTAGATTTACGT
>JBCCLS010000695.1:0-2195 GCA_039026835.1 Bacteroidota bacterium
AAACCGAGTACTTCGGCTACTTTTATTTGGTATTGGACTCTTCGTTTTGGGATGTCAAAAAGACGATTTAGTTCAAACAGATAGAGAAGAAATCCAAGTATTTAAAAAAACAACAAAAATTGTTTCACTCGATCAAGTACCAAAACTAGAAACAGTTATTCAAAAAGTGAAAACAATTCAAAATCAAGGGAATGCTAATGGGCATTCAAAGAACACAAATTATTTGGAAACACTCGATTTAGAAAACATTGTGAGTGTTATTGATACAGAAGGGAATGAGAGCTACACAATTGATATTGAGAGTTCGGAAACTGGCACACATTTTGAAAAACTCCGTCTCGTGAAGTATTTAGATGGATATATTGCTTCCATCCAACGTTTCGAACCGACCCAAACATGGTATGAATCAGATAACTCTATTCACACCTTTACAGGAGAAATTCAAAATAAATCGCTCAATGGTAGTGTTTTATGGTCTGCTACGCTTGATAACGGGTTAATTATTGCCACAAATATTAGTACAAGTGAATCAACAGCTAAAAGCGGTTCTCCTTGTACTGTTACTATTTATTGGGTAGATGAAACTGGAGAACAATATGACGAGCAACCTGGACCGAATGACGGAGACAGTTATGAATCTGCTACAATTACAATGGTAGTAGATATAGACTGTAGCGGAAGTGGCTCTGGTAGCGGAAGTGGCTCTGGTAGTGGAAGTGGCTCAGGAGGCACTTCAAGTACTGGAGGCTATCCAAATGGTGGAGTTGGTTCTGCGAATGGAGTATTTGTTGGGGGAAGTGGCGGTTCTTCTTCCAATGGAAATAATAATAATCCACCTGATGGGAGTGATACAAGTTGCTCTAATTGTGATAATGGAACAAGTTTCAATCTCAATGAAGAAAAAATAAAAAGAAAGCTTTTGGAAATGAGTAATGATACCAAAATAAAAGCTATGCTTCAAGATGCTCGAACTAAAGCATTAAATCCGAATCATCACGTGGAAGGTGGAGCAATCTACAGAAAAAAAAGTGATGGTACCTATGAGGAGAATTTACCAATCGTTATAACAGGAACTTCTACGGAATTCTCTGGTCCGAATGATCCTGAATTTCGACAAGGCGAAAGTGTCGCAGTTCATTTACATCCCCAAAAAGCATGGAATTATGATATACCAGGACAGCCAATGTTAAAAGAAATGGATCCTGTGCCTTCAAAAATAGACATAGTAAAATTTTTGAGTTTCCTATTTCATAGGAATGAAGATCAAAACGAGCCACCATATAGTGATGCAGATGATGAAATTGTCTCAATACTTGTTACAGATCATGGAACGTTTGCAATGGCAGTAGAAGATAAAGATAAAATGTTAGCCGCAGATGAAGCAATAAGTGGTCAAAATAGTGATGAAAACATCGTTCGAGAATTTGTGTTTGCATATGACGATTCTGTAAAAGATAATTGTGATGATGATGCTTGTAGAATCCAAGGATTTCTTAATTTTATAAAAACGCACACTATAAATGGACAAACTCTAGGCATAGGGATATATCAAGCCACTATCATCAATAATGAAATTACAGGTTGGAGAAAAATTTAAAAAAAGAAATATGAAAGCAAAAGTAAAAATAATGCTCCTGCTGTTTTTTATAGGCTTTGGAGTAACAAACGCACAGGAAACAGTAGTGCCAATAGAGCAAAAGAAAGGACTAGAAAGAGTACCAACAACAACGTATTATTTTCAAGATGTTAATGGGGTTCTCAATAAATACCTTGGTATTTGGAAATATGAAACAAGTACAGAAATTTTTGTGATAACATTTAGCCTAAGCGTTCATAGGAGTACGGGGAAAAATTTTATGGATGATATAGTTGGTAGGTTTAAGTATATTCGAAACGGAACCGTCATTTATGATACCTACAATGTATTTAATAGACGAGATATTTTTGGGGTATTTTTTAAGTTCCCAAACAATACGAATAAATTAAATCTCCAATACTATGAACAAGGAGTTACATACAAAACAATATACGCACAAGTGAATTTAGAGTTTGTCCCGAGTACGACTTTAGGCGGTTCAAATACATTGATTTGGACAAGAAATATCTTTCAAGATACACCAACGCCACCACCATACCAATTACCGCGAGAAATGGTGCTTGTGAAACAGTAATACCAAATAAACTTTAAAATGCGT
>JBCCLS010000696.1:0-2187 GCA_039026835.1 Bacteroidota bacterium
AATAGAAGAAAAAAACAATCTGAATAAAATGTAAATAATTGATTATCATCATTTTATTTCAATGGCACAAGAATAGCTTAGTTTATACAAAACAAAATTCAATAACGCAGATGAAACGTAAAGATTTTTTAAAGAAAACATTGATAGGAAGTGTATCAATAACTGGAATTTCGGCCTTTGCAAGTTCCATGAATTCAGACAAAAAGAAGTATGTAGAGACTGAAAAAGTTGGATACAATCATTTACCAAACAAAGAAAACAAAACAATGAATACGGTATTACACAAAGCAAATACAAGAGGAAATGCAAATCACGGATGGTTACAGTCAAAACACACATTCAGTTTTGCAAATTATCACAATCCAGAGCGAATGAACTTTGGAGTTTTAAGAGTACTAAACGACGATATTGTTTCAGAAAGTATGGGATTTGGAACACATCCACATCGTGATATGGAAATTATTTCTATTCCTTTAGAAGGAGACTTGCTGCATAAAGACGACATAGGAAATGTTGCCGTGATTAAATCGGGTGACATTCAAGTCATGAGCGCAGGTACAGGAGTAACGCACTCCGAGTATAATAACAATCCAGACAGACCTGTTGAGTTTCTTCAAATTTGGGTTTTTCCTGATAAAAGAGGTGTAAAACCACGATACGATCAAATTACCATGAATGTGAACGATCGTAAAAACAAATTCCAACAAGTAGTATCGCCAAACCCAGAAGATGCAGGCGTATGGATTCACCAAAAGGCATGGTTCAGTATGACTTCTTTAGACAAAGGAAAAGAACTCAAATACAATTTGAACGACGCACAAAATAACGGAGTATACGCTTTTATCATTGACGGAAAAGCAACCATCAATGGGCAAACATTGGAAAAACGTGATGGTTTCGGCATATGGAACACAAACGAGTTGGAAATCTCTGCGGATAGCAATGCTGAAATTCTTTTGATGGAAATTCCGATGAATTAATTATACCAATTCTGCTTTAAAATTGGTATTCCAAAATAAAACAACTAAAAAACACTACATAACAAACCGTCAACCATTGACATAAATCACAAAAAAATGAAAAAGTTTACAGTAACAATCCTAGCATTATGTATAAGCATGGTAACCTTTGGACAGTGGAAACAGTACAATCCAAATCCAAACAATGATCCAGCAAATGCTTCTAAGGAATTATTAAATCCCACAAATCATACCTTATTAATGATTGATCACGAAAGTCAGATGGCTTTTGCAGTAGAATCACAACCCATTGAAGAATTGCGCAACAACACAGGATTACTTTCTGCATCCGCAACTTTATACAAAGTGCCAACCATTATCACAACGGTAGCAGAACGTTCGTTCAGTGGACCTGTGTTTCCAGAAATTAAAGCATATTTTCCAAATGAAAAGGAATACATTGACAGAACCACAATGAACTCTTGGGAGGATAAAAGAGTGGTAAAAGCTGTGGGTGATATTGGAAAGAAAAAATTAGTTATCGCAGGTTTATGGACAGAAGTATGTACGCTGAGTGCGGCATTATCTGCACTAGAAGATGGATATGATGTATACGTAGTTACTGATGCCTCTGGCGGAACTTCCCAAGAAGCACATGATATGGCAATTATGCGTATGGTACAAGCAGGCGTAAAACCAATTACTTCTTTGCAATACCTATTAGAAATTCACAGAGATTGGGCACGCAGTGACACATATATGGACGTTGTAAAAATTTCTAAAAAATACGGTGGTGCCTACGGTTTAGGAATTGATTACATCAAAACCATGAAAGCTTGGATGGCAGAAGAAGAGAAGAATAAGAAAAAATAATTTTCATCTGAATATATAAAAAGCCTACTGTACTGCGAAGGCAGTAGGCTTTTTTAAACGATATCGCATCACGCCAACTACTATATAACAATATTCTAGAACATCATCTAAAACTAATCTATTTAATAAAACTCATGTAACTAACCATGGAAAACAAACCAAAAAAAAATATGCAACGTAGAGATTTTATCAAAGGTTCGCTTGCCTTAGGTGCTTCGACACTTTTTATGAATTCACTATTTGCCAGAGCTCTCTCTCAGTTAGAAGGTCCTGCAGATCTAGTCGTACGAAATGCAAAAGTGACAACCATCAATCCGAAAGCGCCAAGGGCAGAAGCTTTTGCTATCAAAAATGG
>JBCCLS010000697.1:0-2180 GCA_039026835.1 Bacteroidota bacterium
GGTTAAATCATCCTTCTTTCTTCATTGTCTTTTCAATACACGCCTTTAGAGGACATTTGGTATAAAGATCACCAACACTTTGTACTGCTGCTAATGCTCCACCAAATAACTTATAGTTAGATTGAAGATGTGAAACAGATTTTTTGTTGAGTGTTAAAGAATTAAGATTTCTTTTTTTCATGTTGTAAATTTTAAAGTTACTAATGCAGTTAAATTACTACATTTTACCTTATAACGTCTTGAAAAGAAAATAAGTTATCAAGAAAATTAACAACTCAATCGTTGTAGTTTGTCTTTTTTTGCTGGATGATAATTTTATGATATGAAAAAAGTGTTGTAACCCTTATATTGCAGTAAATTAACACAAAACTAACCTGCAAAATGAAGCAATTCTTCTTTTTACTATGCATTATTTTCTGTTGTATTGGATGTGAATCTAACTCCTCAGAATCAACTGAAAAATCGACTGCCGAAGTACAACCGTTTGTATGGGAAGCTGCCAACGTATATTTTATGCTGACCGATCGTTTTAACAATGGAAATAAAGAGAACGATCTCAATTATAATCGTACCAAAGAACCTGCAAAATTGAGAGGCTTTATGGGCGGAGATTTGGCTGGAATTACACAAAAAATTAAAGAAGGATATTTTGACGATTTGGGCGTGAATGCTATTTGGTTTTCGCCTGTGTTAGAACAAATTCACGATAGCACCGATGAAGGTACTGGAAACACCTATGCCTTTCATGGCTACTGGACCAAAGATTGGACACAGTTTGATGCAAATTTTGGTACAGCAGCAGAGTTTAAAGAGTTGATTGAAACTGCTCACAAACGCGGCATCCGAATTTTGATGGATGTAGTAATGAATCATACAGGTCCAGTAACAGAAAAAGATCAAGTGTGGGATGCTAGTTGGGTACGCACAGAACCAGGCTGTACGTATCAAAATTATGACACAGCTGTAAGTTGTACTTTGGTAGAAAATTTACCAGACATACTCACAAATAGCGAAGAAGCTGTCTCCTTGCCCACGCCTTTGGTAAAAAAATGGAAAGAAGAAGGTCGTTATGAAATCGAAATGAAAGAATTGGAAGTCTTTTTTGAAAAGACAGGTTTGGAGCGAACTCCCAAAAATTACATCATCAAATGGTTGACAGATTATGTTCGTGAGTATGGTGTGGATGGATATCGTGTAGACACTGTAAAACACGTGGAAGAAACTGCTTGGGACGATTTAAACAAACAAGCTCAGATTGCGTTTGCAGACTGGAAAAAGGCCAATCCAGAAGCAGTATTGGATGACAGTAAGTTTTTTATGTTAGGCGAATTGTATGGATATGGAATTGATTCAAAACGTTTTTACGATTTTGGGGATCGAAAAGTAGATTACTATGCAAATGGTTTTGACAATTTAATCAATTTTCAATTCAAATACGATGCACAACAAGATTATGAAACCATTTTTTCAAAATACAATCGCATCCTACAAAATGATTTAAAAGGAAAAAGCGTAATGAACTACATCAGTTCACACGATGATGGTGCACCATTTGACAAAGCACGTACCAAAACCTATGAATCAGCGACAAAATTATTGCTTGCACCTGGAATTTCTCAAATTTACTATGGTGATGAAACCATGCGTCCGTTGATCATTGAAGGTACCAATGGAGATGCAACACTGCGTTCGTTTATGAATTGGGACGTGTTAAAAAATGATATTGTAACAAAAGAATTGTTAATTCACTGGCAAAAACTAGGACAATTCCGCAAAGCACATCCTGCTATTGGTGCGGGAACACATACAATGTTGAGCAAAGCGCCGTATACCTTTTCAAGAACTTATAAAAATGATAAAGTTGTAGTAGCCTTAGATGTTCCTGCTGGAAAAAAAGAAATCAGCGTAGGGAAACAATTTAAAAATGGCACAACACTTACAGATCACTACTCTGGAAAATCAGCCAAAGTTTCTTATGGAACCGTGACTATTGATTCGGAGTTTTCAATTGTATTACTTCACGAATAATTGTGAAAATAACAGAATAAGGAAGCCGTAGAAAGTATCATTTTCTACGGCTTTTGTTTTTAGAGTCGTTTTTTTTTAAAAAAAAAAAAAATATTTATTAGTTATGTGGTTAAAAATCAATATATAGATTTAGCTAAATAAAGATTTTAATA
>JBCCLS010000698.1:0-2173 GCA_039026835.1 Bacteroidota bacterium
GTTTGTCAAGAAATACAGCTGGGTATGCAAACGTAGTCATGACAAATAAAAAGAGTAAACATGAGACTTGATTTTTACCAATACCATTCAAATAAATAATTGTAAATAGTATCACCTCCGCTAAAAGAATTATAAATATAGGTATATAATCAGCTTCCATTAATTTCCTGACTATTACGACAGGTAAGATAACAAGACCTCCAAATAGACTAATGAGGTTCAATAATTTTAAAGCACGCTTGTCAAACTCAGAAGAAACATGTTCGACACCTTTATTTATGATTGTAGTATGATATGCTTTGATTTTTTTGAACAACTCTTTTTTTATAAAATTACAAGAATAAATTGAAATGCTTACTAAACGTAGGCAAACCTCCAATTATAAGTTTTTTAAATACGCTTCCAAACTGTCTTCAGTGGAAAGTCCTAATTTCTTTTTGAGTCGGTAACGAGAGGATTTTGTGGCGTAGATAGTTGTGTTTCGCAAGTTTGCAATCTCTTTACGAGACAATCCCATACGGATAAAACTACTGATTTCCATGTCGGTTTTAGACAATTCAGGATGTGATTTTCGCAGTTTTCGTTTAAAATCATAACTCATCTCGTTGATATTGTCGCGTACCATTTCAAACTTTGAATCGTCGATTCCTGCGGTTTTTAAATCGACTAAAATGCTTTTCAGTGTGATATCGGATTCTCTGTTGGCTAGCTTTTTCAAATTATCCGTCAATTGACTTTTTTGGCGTTGATAAGTAATGTTTTCATCCACCAAAGTCAGTATTTCGTTGGTTTTCTCTGAAACTGCTTCTTTGAGTTGCATATTTCTTTGATTCTGTCGCAACGCTTCCGCTTCTGCTTCAATAGCGCGCTTTTTCAGCGTCAGATAGGTAATAATTCCAATCAAAATAAAAACAATCAGCACTGTAATGATACTCCAAAATTGTGTTTTTGCCTTTTGTTTGATTTCTTTTTCCTTTGCAGCATTTTGAGCAACAAATTGTAGACTGTCTAACGATTTTTGTCTTGCATAGGTAAACGCAGCATCCTTTCGAGCAATTTCTCGTGCGTTTTTAATATTTAATCTTTTTATCTGATGATTCTTATACAAACGATAATACGGAAAGGCATTTTCATAATCGCCCATATCCAAATAGCAGTTGCTCAGTCCTAAATAACGTCTAGCGATGGTATTTTCCTTTTTTAATGCTACGGATAAGTCTACTGCTTTTTTCAAATACGGTAGCGCTTTTTTAGGTTGTTTCAATTTTCGGTAAATAGCGCCTTGCATGTAAGAGTAAATTTCCTGAGAAGAAACATAGCCTAGCTCTTCACTCAATGCCAACGCTTTCTTTGCGTATTCCAATGCTTTTTGATAATCGCTTCGAACACTTAATAAAAAATTAGCATAGGTTCTGTTGGCATATAAACTTACTTTCTTATTCTGGATAGAATCGGTAAAACGAATGGCTTTTACCATTTGATCTTCTGCAGGTTGCATCTCCTCTAGCGCTTCATTTTGTTTTAGTTCTTCTCTTCTTCGCAACATGCGCCCGAAATCAACCAAAGTAAATGCCTGTTGCTCTGAATTTTCATAGCGTTGGCTTAATTCAAATGCTTTATCAAAGTATTCTTGGGCTTTGTCTAGATCTTTTTCAAACATTAAAATAGTGCCCATTCTTCGATACGAATTTGATAAGGTATATGTTTCTCCAATAGATTCTTTGAGTAATAATGCTTCTTGGGCTGACTCTAAGGAAGCTACATAATCGCGTTGTAATGAATAACAATAGGATACTTCGTCTAGCATCAAGGCTTTTTTTAGTGTGTAATAAGACTTGTCTTTGGGTTGTGTTAGGAAGATACTATCTATCAGCGCCATACATTCATTGTATCGTTCCAATGCTATATTAGGCTTCGATCGAAGGAACTCGTCAGCTTCCGCATGCATTTTTTCTACCGACAAACTATCGGTTTCTGTCACCTGTGCAGATGAAATATGTGTACAGCATAGGAAGACACAAAGGAGGATATATGAAATGTGAAATGTGATTGGTTTTTTCATGAATTCAATAACGAAAGAATCAGCTTACAAAGGTGTAAAAGCAATTTTTTACAGCTTACTTTTTATACCGATTTAAAAGTACAAAAATTTATCTTGCTAGTCAGCGATTCA
>JBCCLS010000699.1:0-2162 GCA_039026835.1 Bacteroidota bacterium
ATATACATCATCAACAATGTAATGTCAGCCAATCCTTTATTTACACGAAAATATATGGGAATTGTGTTCATTGCCATCATTGTGTACACCTATTTGCTGAATATTATTTTTCAGAAACGATTGAATAAGTATGCGTTTAAATTTCTCTATGAGAACGAAAAGAAAATTTTTGGTCAAATCTTAAAAGCGCCTTTGATCAAACTGGAAAAACTAGGACCGCAGCGTTTTTTTACAGCTGTGGAAGACTTGCGAACCTTCTCCTTTTTGCCGTATACCGTGACGCATACAGTCAACTCCATACTCATGTTGGTGTTGTGTTTGGTGTATATGTTTACGATTTCTACGTCATCTGCTATGATTGTAATTGTGCTGATTGTGCTGGTAGCCGCTTGTTATTTTGTGGTGATGAATACCATGACCAAACAAGTTGCAATTTTGCGAGAATACAATGAAGATTACTATCAATATGTCGATGATGTTATGAAAGGATTCAAGGAATTGAAACTGAGTTTTTTCCGTCGTAGCAGTTTGATGAATAACTTTTTAATTCCGAATAGGGACAAGGCGATGGACTTGGATTTTGAGATCAACTATGTTTTCTTGTCGATCAACTTGATAAGTCAATACGGATTGTATTTTGTGGTTGCGGTAATTTTATTTGTATTGCCTGAATATGGATTGCTTTCCTATGCAGATGTCATTGCGTATGTGGTGATCATTTTGTTCATTTCTGGACCAATTAACAACTTAATCAACTTGCAGCAAATGTATACGCGTTTTATGGTAGCTAATACGCGAATCAAACGATTTATTGCAGATTTTGAAATCATTAGCGATGAAAAGCAAGAAGTAATCAAGGAAGAAAATACTTTTGATTCGCTTCTGTTCAACGATGTGGTATTCTCATATCCAAGCAATGACGACTTAAAAGAAAAAACCAAACCTTTTGCACTCGGTCCGCTGAATTTATCCGTAAAACGTGGAGAAGTTGTCTTCGTTGTAGGTGGAAATGGTTCGGGAAAAAGTACCTTCATCAAAGCACTTACAGGATTGTATGCGATCTCTGATGGTGACATTGTGGTGAATGATTCTATAAGTGAAAAATCGAATAGAACGCTTCAAGACATGACTGCGGCGGTTTTTACAGACAATCACATTTTCTCTAAAAACTATGATGATTTTGAACTGAAAGATAACAAAAGTTACACAGAATTGGTCAAAACGATGGAATTAGATCACATCATAAAAGACGATGAAGAAAAATCGATTCGCAGACAATTCTCCAAAGGACAAAGCAAGCGTGTGTCACTCATATTGGCATTGTTAGAAGAAAAACCATTGCTTGTATTGGATGAATGGGCCGCAGATCAAGATCCACATTTCCGTAAATACTTTTACGAAGTATTGGTGCCAAAACTCAAAGAAGCAGGAAAAACCATTATTGCCGTAACACACGACGACGCATATTTCAATCACGCTGATCGTGTGATCAAATTTGATTATGGTAAAATCATCAAAGACGTCAATATCAAATCTACGGAAAGTAGTATGCGTGATATTTGGGCATAAGTCAACAAGTACGAACATTTGAAACGTGAGAAAATCTCGCCATGTTCAACTATTTTATACATACCAAAACAACTTTAAAATTTTTAATTATGAAAAAAACAAATCTCAAAAATTTACAATTAAACAAAAAGCAAATCTCTAGTTTAAGCTTTTACAACATCAAAGCAGGAAGAGCTGCTGGTGGTGGAGAAACAAGTAGAAATGAATTTGATTACACTAGTAAAGAATGTGTCACCTGCTGCAAATGTGATGCAGAAGTAGCACCTGTTAGAAATCCTCAGGGATAAAAAAACAAAAACATATAATAGTACATTAATTTTTAAAAAATTTACAACATGAAAAAAATACATCTTCGAAATTTACAACTCAACAAAAAGCAAATTTCTAGTTTAACTTTTCACAATATCAACGGTGGAAAAGCTGCTGGAAATGGAGAAACTAGTAAAAACGACCTTGATCCGACAGGAAAAGAATGTTGGACATGTTGCAATAATGCTGCCGCTCCAGTTAGAAATTAAAAACGCAAAACAAGTTATACATTAATGAGGAGGTTTTAAAAAGCTAATACAGGCGTCATTCTGAGCTTGACTCAG
>JBCCLS010000700.1:0-2157 GCA_039026835.1 Bacteroidota bacterium
CTTTCAATCATTTAATTCTTTAATCGTTTACTAATCAAAGAACAAAAAAAACTACTAAATTTGTGCTTCTTTAAAAGCTATCAAAATGAAGTACAATTTCAACGAAATTGAAGCCAAATGGCAAAAATACTGGGCAGAAAACGGAACCTTTCATGCCGATAACAATTCTGACAAACCAAAATATTATGTGTTGGACATGTTTCCGTATCCATCAGGAGCGGGATTACACGTTGGACATCCATTAGGTTATATTGCTTCAGATATTTATGCGCGTTACAAGCGTCATCAAGGTTTCAACGTGTTGCACCCGCAAGGATATGATAGCTTCGGATTGCCTGCTGAGCAGTATGCCATTCAAACAGGACAACATCCGGCAATAACTACAAAAACAAATATCAAGCGCTATCGTGAGCAGTTAGATAAAATTGGCTTCTCGTTCGATTGGAGTAGAGAAGTGCGCACGTCTGATCCTAATTATTACAAGTGGACACAGTGGATTTTTATCGAATTATTCAATTCGTGGTACAATGTAGAAACGGACAAAGCAGAACATATTGATACGCTTGTTGCGAAGTTTGAAGCGGATGGAAATGCTGCTGTAAAAGCGGTGTGTGATGCGGATGTGAATGTGTTCGCTGCGGCGGAATGGAACAGCTATTCCTCAAAAGAAAAACAACAAATATTACTCAAATATAGACTTACGTATTTGGCAGAAACGGAAGTAAACTGGTGTCCTGCGTTGGGAACTGTGTTAGCCAATGACGAAATCGTGAATGGCGTTTCTGAACGTGGCGGTCATCCCGTGATACGTAAAAAAATGACCCAATGGAGCATGCGAATCACCGCGTATGCACAGCGTCTCTTAGATGGTTTGAATACAATTGACTGGCCACAAGCACTAATGGATTCACAAACTCATTGGATAGGTCGTTCGCAAGGTGCGATGGTAACGTTTAAAGTTGATGGACACGATGCCAATATTGATGTATTCACCACACGACCAGATACGATTTATGGAGTCAGTTTTATGACCTTAGCGCCAGAACACGAATTGGTAGCGAAAATCACAACGGAAGCACAAAAAGAAGCAGTATTTAGTTATGTTGAAGCTACTTCCAAACGAAGTGAGCGTGAACGTATGGCTGATGTCAAAACTATTTCAGGAGTTTTCACGGGAGCGTATGCAATGCATCCGTTTACAGGAGAAAAAATACAAATCTGGATTGGAGATTATGTGTTGGCAAGTTACGGAACAGGAGCTGTCATGGCAGTTCCGTGTGGCGATCAGCGTGATTATGACTTTGCAAAACATTTTGATTTAGACATTCCAAACATTTTTGAAAATGTAGACATTTCAGAAGAAGCGTTTGCAGAAAAAGAAGGTGTAAAAATTGCTAATTCTGATTTCTTGAATGGCTTGACGTACAAGAAAGCGATGAAACGTGTCATCTATGAAATGGAACAACGCGGTTTTGGAAAAGGAAAAATCAACTATCGTTTGCGCGATGCGGTATTCTCGCGTCAGCGTTATTGGGGCGAACCGTTTCCAGTATATTATGTCAATGGCATGCCACAAATGATTGATGTGAAACATTTACCAATTACTTTGCCAGAAGTTGAAAAATATTTACCAACCGAAACAGGCGAGCCGCCATTAGGAAATGCAGACGTTTGGGCGTGGGACACGAATACTAATACTATTGTTAGCAACGACCTTGTCACTTCGAGCGCAGTCGAGAAGCAAGATAACGGAATTTATCCTTTAGAACTCAATACCATGCCAGGTTGGGCAGGAAGCTCGTGGTATTTCTTCCGCTATATGGAAAAAGCCTTGCGTGATGCAAATTTTGCAAGTTCAGCTGCTTTACAATACTGGGAAAATGTAGATTTATACATTGGAGGAAGCGAACACGCAACAGGACATTTATTATATGCACGTTTCTGGACAAAATTCCTAAAAGATAGAGGTTTTGTCAGTGTAGATGAACCGTTCAAAAAGTTGATCAATCAAGGAATGATTTTGGGGACGAGTGCTTTTGTTTATAAACTAGGTTTCTATGGTAGCTCAGGCGTTAGAGATGAAAAAGGAAAAGATACAATTGGTAATAATTTGAGTAGGGTATTTATTTCAAAAAATTATATTGATGAATTAAAGAA
>JBCCLS010000701.1:0-2151 GCA_039026835.1 Bacteroidota bacterium
GAAAAAGATTTTGCTTTAACAAGCATTTTACAATTTTATATTTCGTTCAAATCGTAAATTGATTAGTGACACGAAAGGAGATTAAAAAATGGAGAAAACAGACTTATTACTTCGCAATGTAATTGAAATTTGTTTTCAAAAAAATCTGCTCATCACTTAGCGATTAATTAGAAAATTGAACTTATCGTTTTAGTAATTAGTCAAAAAAGCAAACAATGCTAGTGCTTATTGAAGGTAGAAAAGAAACTCCATCATACAGTACTCCATCAAAAGAAAGTCAACCTCAACTTACTAATGTAATGAAGTCATTTAATGAGCTGTGGGAACGTTTTAAAATAGATCAAATACCAATTATAGATATTATAATAGAACAATTGAAAATTGCTAAAAAACAATATGAAAAAACGCCATCCCAATAGTAAAGATGACGCTTTCATTCATTAGCTATGTTACTGTCTAATTGCCCGAAAGACCATAACTAAATCTGACAAAATTACTTTTCAATATTTTAATACTTTTCTGTGTGTTGTCCTGTTTTAAAAGAAAGATGGGAACTACCCCATCTTTCAACCATAATAAAATAAACTAACCATCAACTATATCTAAGTATGCTTTTTAGAGACTAGCGACAGTAGTTACTCTTCAATTTTTTAATTCAATAGGTTTTCTGGCAATTGCTCCATGATGGAAAAGGTGCTAAAACCAAGGAAATTCGCAGGACTCGCTAATACATTTTGCAATATAAATGGTGTGTCTGGATTGGTTCCTGAGTATTGAATGACTCCGTCCATATTCACATCATTCATGTTGTAACCTGTAAGACTGTAGGTTGGGAAATTCAGGAAGTTTCCAGCATCGTTAAGTACTTCCGATAGAATGTTTGGCGTATCAGGACTGGTTCCTGAGTATTGTACTACCGTATCATTGTTTGCATTTCCACACCACATGGCAGCAACTCCCGAAGGCATTCCTGAAGTGGTTTGTGCATTGATTCCAAACGTGACTGCTGAATTGCTTGTACTAAAGTTAACACTATTGGTTGCATTAAAGGTCAATGCACCTATACTCATGATGCCTAAGTGATTTCGATGTTTAAGTACGATATAGTAGGTATCGTCTGATGTTGAAAAGTTAAGCGTTGAAACTCCATCTACATCAACAATATCTCCATCTCTTTGTAATAAGGCTGAACGTGAATATTGTATGGAAGTATTGTCATCTTTATCACGCAATTCTATCCAAACCCAATCCACAATAGCATCTGCGCCAGTAGTATTGAATACGCTGGATTCACAGTTGAGCATATCTGCATACGGACTTCTGGTAGGAATAAATCCTGCTACGCGTAAATCATCTCGCATGAGCGTTTCTTCTCCTACATTTGGATTTAACGCGGCACCTTGCAAGAACACTTTTAGGTCCAGGGCAAAATCTGTACACGGCTCCACGATGACATCAAAACTACAGCTGACAATATTTCCTGCAGCGTCTGTTGCTTCAAAGGTATTTGTGGTCGTTCCTATAGGGAACACGCTTCCACTTGGCAATCCAGCTGTTTGTGTCATAGGTGTTGCTGTCATTTCAAGCAGATATTTTTTTGAGGCATTGTTGCCAGTATCATTCCATTGTCCATCTTCTCTCATTTCTGTATAATCTTCACCGTTTGAACCAAAATCATTAGGTTCGTTTGAACTCCAATTTGTATAGGTTGTCGCATTTCCGTTGTGCCACTCAAATGTACCTTCTACAGCAGTGTCACTATAGCCAATAATTACTTTGCCTTCTCCAAGTTCATCAAATTTTGCACGCAGCCAATCGTTGTGTTCTTGCGAGATGATTTCGGCAACAAAACCATTTTGTGCTTCGGCATCAATAATGGCATTTGGGGCATTGAAATTGTTATCTGATAGATAGTATCTCTTCCCTTCAAAACCTCCAAGATAGGTGAAACCTGCTATAGCTATATCTTCACAAATGTCTATGGCTATAGGTGCTTCATAGGTTACTACTTCATCACAAGCAACTGTAATATCCTCAGAACATCCAAATACTTCTGGCGCATCTACGTCTGTTACAGTAACCATCTGCGTACAAGTTACTATATTTCCGTCTTCATCTGCATAGCTCCATACGACATCGGTTGTACCTACA
>JBCCLS010000702.1:0-2142 GCA_039026835.1 Bacteroidota bacterium
CTTTTTTTCTGGATAAACCATTCAAAAGCATATGTAATTTGTTTGAATGGCAATGACGAGGTACTCGGTTGTATATGTATGCAATTAGTCCAAGATAGTTTACCTATATTTACCTATACCTATATTTTTTTATGAATGGATCATAAGGTGGATATTTTTTGAAATAAATTAGGCTTTGATTATGGATAACCAAAGCCAACGTATATGAAATAAATAAAACTACTTGATAAATAAGTATCTATTTATATTTCTCCGCAGTTAATTCTGCAATCTTTACAATCACATTGATGGCACTTTGAATACTTTCTACAGGCACGTATTCGTAACGTCCGTGGAAGTTGTGTCCTCCTGCAAAAATGTTTGGACACGGCAAGCCCATAAATGACAATTGCGAACCGTCTGTTCCGCCGCGAATAGGCTTGATGATTGGCTCAATTCCTATTGATTTCATGGCTTCTTCTGCAATTTCTACAATATGAAACACAGGTTCTACCTTTTCCTTCATATTGTAATATTGATCTTTTAGCTTCAATTGTACAGGATCGTAGGTGTAACGACTGTTAATGTCTGAAACAATTTTTTCTAATAATTCTTTGCGTGCTTCAAAGGCATCTTTGTCATGATCGCGGATAATGTAGGCTAGGGAAGATGCTTCTACACTTCCTGAAACGGTATGTAAATGAAAAAAACCTTCACGACCGGTGGTTTCTTGCGGAATTTCATGCTGTGGCAATGCATTGATGATTTCATTCGCAATCAAAATAGAATTGATCATTTTTCCTTTGGCATATCCAGGATGTACAATTTTTCCTTTGATATTGATAACTGCACTTGCAGCGTTAAAATTTTCGTACTCCAACTCTCCAATTTGGCTTCCATCCATCGTATATGCCCAATCGGCACCAAATTTTTGTACATCAAACTTATGAGCGCCACGACCAATTTCTTCATCTGGCGTAAAGCCGACACGAATTTTTCCATGTTTTATTTCAGGATGATTGATTAAATATTCCATAGCAGACACAATTTCACAAATTCCTGCTTTATCATCGGCACCTAACAGTGTAGTTCCATCTGTGGTAATCAACGTTTGTCCTTTGTACAACAATAAATCATCAAAATAATCTGGAGAAAGGATGATGTTTTCTTCTGCGTTCAACACAATATCTTTTCCGTCATAATTGGGTACAATTTGCGGTTTTACATTGGCAGCTGTAAAATCTGGCGAGGTATCAAAATGCGAAACAAATCCGATAGTCGGCACTTCGTGTGCTACATTGCTAGGCAAAGTTGCCATGATATATGCATTTTCGTCAATGGTAACATCTTGCATACCAATACGTTTCAACTCGTCTACCAAAGCATTGGCTAAATTCCATTGTTTGTCTGTACTCGGCGTTGTTTCAGAAGTAGGATCAGATTCGGTATCAATAGTTACATAACTGATGAATCTATCTATAATGTGTTGCATCTGTGATCTTTTTTCTCAAAAATAGTGCATTTTCAAAAGTGAGAAAACTCAAATTTTAAATATTTTGTAATTATTTGATTCTGAGGACTAAAAAATGCACTTTCATTTTTGTTATTCAAAACAATATTGTAGCTTTCAAAAGGAAAAGATGTCAATTTGTACAGTTGTTAGCAAAACGTCCCAAAATTCTAACCTGTTTTAAGCATCTTCAACCAGAAACAAAGAATAGTTAAAATAACCAACCAATGAGAAGATTCCTTCTAGTATGGTCATTGATAATGACCACAGCTGCTATGGCACAAACTAAAAAAAGTTACAACATTGGCATACTGTTAGATAATAGAACAAAAGAAATTAATCCACTTATTGAACAGCTTGAAAATCAGATAAAAGCAGTAGTTGGAGAAGATGCCATTATCAATTTTTCAGAACAAAATATTTTGGTAAATGGGTACGATATTGAAAAAGCACGGACAAACTATGAAACGCTTTTACAAAACGAAACGGATATTATTTTGGCGTTTGGCGTGATCAATAATTTTATTGTAAGCAAGCAAAGTACCCACAAAAAGCCAACAATCTTATTCGGTGCGGTGAATCAGGATATTAGTGGAATTGATGTCACAAAGAAAACTTCTGGAATTGAAAATTTCACCTATCTGATTGAATCC
>JBCCLS010000703.1:0-2138 GCA_039026835.1 Bacteroidota bacterium
AAAACTGAGATAGATGAAGGATTTATTTGCTAAAATTTACAAGGACAAAGGACCACTAGGAAAATGGGCATCACAAGCAGAAGGATATTTTGTTTTTCCGAAATTAGAAGGTGAGATTTCGAATCGAATGAAATTTCAGGGGAAAGATGTAATTACGTGGAGTATTAATGATTACTTAGGTTTAGCCAACCATCCAGAAGTTCGAAAAATTGATGCAGAAGCTGCAGAAGCTTACGGATCAGCATATCCAATGGGTGCGCGTATGATGTCTGGTCACACAGACTTACACGAACAATTGCAAAACGAATTAGCTGCATTTGTCGGTAAAGAAGCTACGTATTTATTAAACTTTGGATACCAAGGAATGGTGTCCACAGTTGACGCATTGGTTTCTAAAGACGATATTATTGTATACGATGTAGATTCACACGCATGTATAATTGATGGTGTGCGTTTGCATATGGGAAAACGTTTTACGTTCAAGCACAACGATATTGAAAGTTTAGAAAAAAACTTAGAAAGAGCTACTAAAATGGCTGAACAAACAGGCGGAGGAATCTTAGTAATTTCCGAAGGTGTGTTTGGAATGCGTGGAGAGCAAGGAAAACTCAAAGAAATTGTAGCACTTAAGAAAAAATACAACTTCCGTTTATTTGTAGATGATGCACACGGATTTGGAACATTGGGTGCAACAGGCGGCGGAGCCGGACAGGAGCAAGGTGTACAAGATGATATTGATGTATACTTCGCAACTTTTGCAAAATCAATGGCGAGTACAGGTGCATTTATTGCAGCAGACAAAGAAATTATTGATTATTTAAAATACAACTTACGTTCGCAAATGTTTGCAAAATCTTTGCAAATGCAATTGGTAGTGGGTGCATTAAAACGTTTAGATATGTTGCGCACAATGCCAGAATTAAAGCAAAATCTATGGAAAATTGTAGATGCATTGCAAAGTGGACTCAAAGAGCGTGGATTTGATATTGGAACTACGCAAAGTTGTGTAACGCCAGTATACTTAAAAGGGAGTATCCCAGAAGCAATGGCATTGGTAAAAGATTTGCGTGAAAACCACGGAATCTTCTGTTCAATCGTAGTATATCCAGTAATTCCAAAAGGATTGATCTTATTACGAATGATTCCAACAGCATCGCATACTTTAGAAGATGTAGAGGAAACTTTAGTAGCGTTCTCTGCAATTCGTTCACGATTAGAAGATGGAACCTACAAACGACTTTCTGCGGCAGTGATGGCAGCCATGGGAGAGTAGTTTCCAAAAAAATATAGCATATCAAAAATCCCTGTACTTGTAAAAGTTACAGGGATTTTTATTTTTAATTGATTGATGACTCTATTATTCTACGCGTTCCGCAATCTCTACAACTTTTTCATCCTCAATTACGGAAAACTTCGTCACATTTCCATCGTCATCTTTTGTGAATTCAAAACGGATAGGAGCTGTAGTTGCAAAAAGATGCGTTTCAGAAGTAGCTGCTAATTCCAAATTCATGTTGCCAGCTTTCATGTGTAATGCATTATTTTTAAGGTAAATTGTTACAGTACCTGTTTTTGGTGCTTTGTAAGTTCCAATCAAGGCATTTTTGGCTTCTGTAGACAATGCTTGACTTTTCTTTGAATTATTGCTCGTTTGTTGATGATCGTAACTTAATACGCGCGACATGCGCCAAGTGCCATTTTCGTTTTTCCATACATGTGTGAACTTAGCAGATTCCACCAAGCGTTCTGATTTGTTGTGTTCGGTCAAATAAAAAAGATGTTCGCCAGTAATAATTGCTCCGTATTTGTTGAGTGGAAAAACCTTTACAGATCCCGCTATAGCTTCTCTACGTAATTTGGTATTTGGATCGCTGCAAAGTCCATTTTTTACTAATGTCACAAGTGTATCTGAGGTTTCCGTCAGTCCACCTTTATCGTGATAAAATTCCAAATCGTCTGTGAGGAATTTTTTAAAATTGTCAACATCACAAGTATTGTAAACATTCCAAAATTCAGCATCGAGTGCCAAAATAGTTTCTTCAAGCGTATTTGTTGCGGAATTTGAAGTTTGTGAAAAGGTAATTTCTGAAAAAAATAAAAATCCTAAAATGAGGAAGAATGCTGGGCGAAGGCGACGC
>JBCCLS010000704.1:0-2100 GCA_039026835.1 Bacteroidota bacterium
CAATATATAAAACAGTGTTGTTTTTGTTTGTTAATATATAAACGCACGGAGTTTTCATAGAAGTAAAAATAGTCATTTAAAAACTGAGATCCGTCATTGCGAGGAGGTACGACGTGGCAATCTTTTTCTATAAAAGCATAATTCTGCTATGAAACAAACAGATTACCGCGCTACGCTCGTAATGACGGTTTTGTAGGTGTTTAGAAATACTAAGAACCATCAATGCGAAGAGTTTACGACGTATCAATCTTTTGTGTCAAAGTAAAATTTTGCTATGAAACAAACAGATTACTTCGCTGTGTTCGTAATGGCAAATTATAGATATTTGAAAATTAATTATCCTTCTTCAAAACCTTCTCCTTAACAACCTTCGCCGGAGCCACTAGTTTTTTCTTTTGTTCTAGCTTTTTCTGCTGTTCCAATAATTTTTTCTTCTCTTCCTTATCTGGCGGAAGCGCTTTTAAGATAGCTTCAGAAGCTTTTTCTTGAGGATCTTGTTCTTCTTGTTGTAATGGATCAATCGGATTGTTGACGCCGCGAATGACAGGCAACACCAAATTGTTGTCGTCTTCGTCAAAAATATCATCTTTGGAATACATACGTTCGTCGCCACGCCAAATAAATCCGCGAAGTTTTCGAGCGTTTTTTGGTAAATCTTTATCCGGATAAATCACGCCATCAGGACGTGTGAAAAAGGTAATATCTTCAATCTGGTTTTCATTCAAAGTCAAATTGATGGCACTACAAATGGTTTTATCAATTCCGATGAATTCGTTGCTGTCGTTGTACATGTAATACACAACTTCCGTATTTTTGATCACATCAACCTCATACAATTTATTATCCTCAAATTTGCCATACAAATTTTTACCTTTTACCTGATTGTAACCTTCTTTACTGATAGTATCTTGCTGGACAATAAAAGAGTTGTTGATTACCTTTAAAGAATCAAGTTTTTCGGTTTTTGTATTTGAAATCAGGAAAATGGTATCTCCTGTCATCTGACTGTCTCCATTCCACATGACGGGACGGCGTAAGAGTTTGGTAATTCCCGATTGATTATCCGCAAACAACGAATCACATTTACCACTCATATCTGTTTTAAAAAACTTTACATTTTTATATGCGCGAATGACTCTGTTCGTTTCAGGTCCCGTGACTACCAAGCGATCTCCGTGAATGTACATAGAATCTGTTTCTACTAAGCTAATGGCGACAGCGCGTTTGGTGATAAAGGCAGAGTCTTTTGCTTTGTATATTTCGCCATAATGACCTTTTAAGATCATGTTGTTAATAGTATCTGTAATTTTTATGTTGTTAGTAGCCGAAGCGAAATTGGTATTCTTTTCAAAATACAAACTATCTCCGTTAATGATTCTGTTGTCGTAATCAATACGCGATTCTTTGATAAAATGCCCTTTTTCTGTAACCGTATTGTAAAAACCACGTTTGCAAAATATGGTATACTCTTTTCCTTTGATAGTTGACGGACCGTACATGTAAGCGAGTTTGGAATCGGTATAATAATCCAAATGTGTAGAATTTACTGTGTATTGCGGATTGTCTATTTGTACATTATTTAGGAATTGATATTTATTGCGCTCCATAAAATAGCGTCCTTCAATACTCGTTAAGGTTGAAGCGCTATCTTTTACAATACCTTTGGTATTAAAAAATGCTTCCTGAACATTTCTATCAAAATATAAGGTGTCTGTAGACAAGGTCATATCTGGATTTTGCAAACGCACATTGCGCTTGGAAACTGCTAATTTTGTATTTCCATCGTATTCTACATATTCGCTCGACATCTCTAAAGAGTCACCTTGTTGGATGAATACATTTCCGTACGCTTTGACCCAGTTTCGATCTTGAAATAACACAGCTCTATCGCACCATAAATCCATGCCTTCGTGTTCAAAACGTACTTGACCTTTGGGTGTTTTAGAGAATATTTTTGCACCAGGGAATTTTTCTTCATTCACATTCAAATTTCCACCATACACAATTTTAATGATGGTTTTTTCACCAATGGCTTTTTGATTTTGAGAAAAAGCAATCTGGGTTAAAAAAAGTAAGACGAATAATTTCTTCATAAAAGCA
>JBCCLS010000705.1:0-2095 GCA_039026835.1 Bacteroidota bacterium
ATTATAAGTATATAATAATGAAGGCAGTTTTTCTAAATACTGAAAGTAAACAAGTGGATTGATCTTACAATCACTGAAACAAAGCAACGATTTTATAGAAATTTCATTATTACGAATCTACCAAATAGCAACAACTCTAAATAAGTATGAGGAAAACTACAACTAGCTAGCTACCAGCCTTTTGATACAGAGGTAAGCATGTAGGCCAAGGAGACTTACCCTGCATTATTTTGTTGAAAGGGTCATTCCATGTCAAATCAAAATTAACATTCATTATGGATCGGTGTTGTTTCTGAAATTGACTTGGAAAATGAAGATGTGCTGGTGAAGTTCCTGACATATCTTTGGAACCGTATATTGAGCTGGAAATTTGTACACAAGTTCCTTTCATGGATATAAGATCACATGCCAAATTTCAGCAAAATCTGAGGGGGTGGGTTACTTTTTCACTTTTTTTGAGTTTGATTTGACATGGAATGACCTGAAAGAAATACATCTCTTGGCTCAGTGATCAACCATGGCATACCCATGACCCACGATGATGGCAAGGGACCCCTTGAGATTGGTGGGTGCTGAGTGAGATAGAAAACTGTACCTAAGACTAATCTGTACTCCAACGATGTATTAAGTGTTTTATCCAACCCTGCCTGGATATCACCACTGAAATATCAGGTATGGTATGCTAGATAGGAAGTAATGTTTTTTGATCATTCCTATAAACTTCTTTTTACAGGTAATGCTGAAACAATTGAAACAAATGTCAAAATAAATCGCAACCTTGATGAAGTATTTGAAAACGTTCAAATTGTAAAGCATATTCAGGAACACATACAAGAGATCTCTTCTCTAAGTCCAGGCAACCGTTTAAACGTCAAAACAATCTATGAAACATTGGAAGCAATGTCTGAATCCAGAAAATTATCTCTTACAGGATCTTTAATGTTTGCGTTTGGGAAATGTATCGAAAACTCATTTAAAAATGGTTATGCTAGGGAATACCTTGATCAGTTGCATTCATCGTTGAATGCAAAAAATAAGCATGTTTGTCGAGGTCAAGTTAAAATTATTGACTTCTATTTGAAATGTAAAAGGACGAGGCTTCATCCTAGTGCTTCTCTTTCGACTTCATCTTGCAGTGTAGAAACAAGAAGTAGCAACAAAGATACTGACCCTCCTTCATCATCTGAAGCCCCATGTGATTTATTTGTGGATGAAAAGCAAAGAACTTCATTGGATAAAACTTCAAAAAGAAAACATTATGCACAGGATGTAAGAATTCCAGATTTTGTTGTTCACGAATTCCCAAGTGGTTATCATGCTCCTTGTATTATGGTTTTTGAGGTTAAAAGTAAATCTACTAGCAGTGAGACTATAGAAGGAATTTCACAAATTTTATCATATGGTCTTGCACAGCGCTGTCACCGCAAAAGTAAGAAGGAAACTCTGCTGGTATTAATTACACCAAAATATTGGATATATGGTATATTGCCACCATTTGGTGAGAAACTGCGTAACCCGTTTTTGCTGAAGAATGTTTATGTTTTTGATACAGCAGAGGAAGGAGGTAAGGATCTGGTTATTGAAAACTATATATATATGTTAAAGTTATTTAGTCGATTTATTTGCTGAAAACCTTTTTCTTTTCAAAATTTCATTTAATTTATTTTATTTCTCAAAAACAATAAGCAGTATTTTTCGAATAGTACCAAGTACAAAGCATTTATTTTTCAAGTTTTTTTGTTTTTACGTTTCTTTTCACAATCATTTGTTTGTTGTGCTTGTGAGTTTTTGTTTGTTAACTGATTTCTCGTCAACAAAAAAAATCTACTCAGATCTTATATTGCTTATAAGGCTTATATTGCCTTTCTAAGGAATCTACATCAACACTTTGAGTCAGTTAAGTCGGTAGAGTAATTCTTCTTTTGCGGAGACGTTTAAAATTATGATTTAGAACTTTGTGATTAGTATTACTATTTTTAACTCTCTGGAGACTGGGCCAAAAAAAAGAATTGTGCGTTGAAGACTGGGAAATTTTGGGGTATTTGAAAAGATTCACCAAACAATTATTTGAACCACTATGCATACAATAATTGCC
>JBCCLS010000706.1:0-2093 GCA_039026835.1 Bacteroidota bacterium
GTAAAAATAAAGCTTTGTATCCTTTTCCTTCCAAGCCTAATAGTTCCAAAGACAAACTGCGTGCTTTTTCCATGACGTTTACAAAAGGTTTGCTACGATGCGATATTTCAATCAATGAAAGGTTATCATCATTAAAATTGATCACTGCTTCTGAAGCTTTTTGTAATACTTCTTGCGGTAAAATACAAGGTCCTGCGCTAAAGTTGTGTTTTTTCATTATGTGTTATTTGTCGTGTGCTGTTATTTTTGTGCAAATGTCCTAAATTATATAGGAATAGTTGTTATAGTTTTATTAAATATTTTGTGTGATGATTGCGAGTATTTGATGTCAAAATTAGAGTGTGCTGAGAAACTGTAATGTGTCTACTCCGTCTGC
The DNA here is from genome assembly GCA_039026835.1 of Bacteroidota bacterium. Taxonomy (GTDB): domain Bacteria; phylum Bacteroidota; class Bacteroidia; order Flavobacteriales; family Flavobacteriaceae; genus Kordia. The sequence goes on from JBCCLS010000706.1 coordinate 377, forward strand.
ATAATCATATAGTTCAGGATGTTGTGTTTGCCCAAATGCAATTTCATTTTCTAGTTTCATATCTGCCACAACGCACTGAATATCATCAGCATCTGCTTTTAGTTTTGCTTGAAGCAACGCTACATCGTCATAATATTCATAAAAAACTGTGGCAATTGGCGACGCGTACTGTGCATCTTCTTTGATCATCAAAAAACCATTTTCCAAAATGTCGAACAGACTCATCAAGTATACCGCTTTATTATAATCATAATTGTTGGCGTATTTTGCATTGTTCATGATATCGCTCTGGCCATACATTCCGCCAAAGAAATCCTGAAAGTCATATCCTTTTGGAACAAAAAGCTTGGAAACACTTCTACAACCCAATCCAAAATAGGTGAAAATATCATTACTCAAACCAATGAGTTGTTCTTTTGTTTCGTTTCCAGATAAGATTGCAACTGAATTTCGGTTTTTTCGGATAATATTGGGTTTGTCTTTAAAATAGTATTCAAAATAGCGCGCTGTATTGTTACTTCCCGTGGCGATCACAGCATCAAAATCAGCTAGTTTTTCGTCTGTAAATACAATGCTTCCTTTAAAAGAAGGCTCCACATATTCTAAATATTTTGCCAAATAGGGAAGAAGGTGCTTGTCATTCGAGGATTGTTTCACCAAAACATCATGTCCTGCAAGCAAGGCAGATAAAAAGTCATGAAAACCTACTAACGGAATGTTTCCGGCCGTGACAATCGCTACTTTTTTTTGTGTATTATTCTCTAAATCATAATTTGCCGTCCATTCTTGTAGTGGTTGCAGTTGTAGTGCTTTTGCCCAGTTTTTGATAGCAAAACAGATATTTTCTTTTGTAAACCAACCGTTGTGTTCTTGTGTAAGCTTTAATTGATGTTTCATTCCATCAAAGAAAATTTCATTAAAGGCAACGTCTGGGTTTGGTGTTGGATTTGCTGTCGCGAATTGTGACAAAAAGTTCCCTAATTTTACAAAAGCGTTAATTCTTTCTGCTAAAGCCATCTGAATTTGTTTATGAATGGTTTAGGCGTTATTTTTGTAATAAACTACCACAAAACCGAAATTTTGGCGAATTTATGAAACTTTTGCCGCATTTGTGGTAAACCTCAAAAGATTGTAAACGAAAAAATGAAGAAATAATGGCTATTATTATAACTGACGAATGTATTAATTGCGGTGCTTGTGAGCCAGAGTGTCCAAATACTGCAATTTACGAAGGTGCTGATGATTGGCGTTACGCAGATGGAACCTCTTTGACAGGAAATGTAGTATTACCCAATGGAAAAGAAGCCGATGCGGATGAGGCACAAGAACCAATTTCAGACGAGATTTATTATATTGTTCCCGATAAATGTACCGAATGTCAAGGATTTCATGAGGAGCCACAATGTGCTGCCGTGTGCCCTGTAGATTGTTGTGTACCTGACGAAGATATTGTAGAAACCGAAGAAGAACTACTAGGAAAACAAACATTTATGCATCCAGAAGGGTAGTTTAGTTGATGAGTTTATAGGTTTAGGAGTTTATGAACTTTTCGTAAGCTACTGAATTGTTTCTTAGAAAATATAATAGACCACTTGCAGTTTGTGAGTGGTTTTTTTAATGTATTAATTTTTTAATTTGGAAATGTACCAATGTATATTTCAAAGACAAATTTTGCTTTTGATTCTAACAGATTGCCGCGCTACGCTCGCAATGACGA
>JBCCLS010000707.1:0-2091 GCA_039026835.1 Bacteroidota bacterium
CAATCCGGATATAGAAATTACTTCTCAAAAAACAAGTGATTTTACACGTTCCTTGATCGGCAATTATGCTATTTTTAATTATGCAACGGAATTTTACAATCAAAATTCGTTTGCGTCTATGAACGATTTCTCTTTAAATGACATTAACTATGATGCCTTTAAACAAAGTATGGCAGCTTCTGGTTTGGACTTTTATGAAACCAATACAGAAAGAGAACTCAAAAAAATTATGAGTACCAAAGAAGCAGATAATTTTGGCAAAGCAGTGTCCAAAGAATACGATGATTTACTAGCTTCTATCAAGCAAAGCAAATTAGATGCTTTAGACACGTATAAATCTGAAATTGAGGTAGAATTACAAAATGAAATTTTAAAGCGCTATTTCTATCGTGAAGGCTTATATGAGTATCAATTAACACATGATGAAGCCATAAAGAAAGCAACTCAAATCTTAGCAAATCAAAGTGAATACAGTAGTATTTTAAACTAAGAAAGTTTCCAATTAAAATTTAAAGCATTGCATTTATTACATGTAGTATATTCCTGCTCTTGTAATGATGCTTGACAACGATTGCAATAAGCATATTGCTTGTTAATGTGATGTACAATAAACTTTGCATCTCTAAGTGATACAGGATACAAATTACGTATTTCTTGTATGGCTAGTAATGGAGAAAACTTATTTTTTTGGTGTAAACTATCTTTTTCTTCTTGAGAAAAATGAGGAATCTCAAATTCTTCGTTTGGACTACAACGTTGACAAATTAATTTCATAAATCACACATTTCGAGTCATGGCAATATGTGGAATTCCATCCTCTAAATACGCTGTTCCTACTTGTGTAAATCCATGAGAATTGTAAAATTTTCGCAAATATGTTTGAGCAGATATTTTAATGGCTTCTGTTTGATAATGATCGTTAATCGCTGCTATGGAAGCTTTCATAATATCATGACCATATCCAAAAGCACGTGCATTTTCTGATACTACAACGCGACCAATACTTGCATTTTCAAAATAATCGCCAGCCTTAAAAAGTCGCGTGTATGCTACTATATTTTCATCAGCAACTCCAAATACATGCAATGCTTTTCTATCTTTTCCATCAATATCTTGATACACGCAATCTTGTTCCACCACAAAAACTTCGCTACGCAATTGAAGTATATCATACAACTCATCAATTGTGAGTTCATCGAATGATTTTACAGTAATTGTTAACATACAAACTAAATATTCGTTGTAATTAACTACACGCAATCTTTTCTACTCTGCGTTGGTGTCTTCCGCCTTCAAACGCAGTTGCTAAAAACGTATCTACCATTGCAATGGCTTGTGGTAATGAAGTAAATCGTGCAGGAATACTTAAAATATTGGCATCGTTGTGTTCTCTAGCCAATGCTACAATTTCTTTGGTCCAACAAAGAGCAGCACGTACTTTTTGATGTTTATTAGCCGTCATTGCCGCTCCATTACCGCTTCCGCAGATAATAATTCCAAAAGGAGCTTTTCCACTTTCTACATCGGCAGCAACAGGATGAATAAAATCTGGATAATCTACACTATCATTTGTATTGGTTCCATAATTTTGAATGGTGTATCCTTGAGCTTCCAAGTGAGCTACAATGGCATTTTTATACTCGGTTCCGGCATGATCGTTTCCGATGGCAATAGTTTTCATTGTATTTAGTGTTGTGTTTGTTGCAAACAAAGGTACGGATAGGCTTTTGAACAACCGAAAAAAGTCAATGTTAATTTAATTTTACAAAACATTAATTTTGAGATAATTATAAGATAACATTGATTGTTGATATTTAGTGATTAGAAAATAAGAAGAAAATTTTGTGAGGTCAGAATATTTTACAATATGCACAAATTTTCAAGCTTTACAACTTATTTATGCCTTCTTTTTAGAAAACTTTTCAAAAACCGTTTTTCTGATTGTTAACAATTTTTTAACGGATTTTTATCAAAAATATCCTGTGAATTCTAGTTGTTAATAACTGTTGATAACCTTGCTAAAAAATCTTATTCTGAACATGTTAGTCTTTTTATAAACTGTTCATGAAATTTTATAAGAGACATTTCCAA
>JBCCLS010000708.1:0-2086 GCA_039026835.1 Bacteroidota bacterium
GCTGAACGCGCCGAGAAAGTGTATCAAGGCTACCAACCATTAACGCCAAAAGATGTTGCCGAGATTGCTTATTTTATTGTAACGCGTCCGCCACATGTAAATATTGCAGACTTAATCGTACTTGAAGCTTGTGCCGTACACATCACGATTAAGTCTGCAATATTTACATGTGGCGGACGCGTTACAATAAAATAAGCAATCTCGGCAACATCTTTTGGCGTTAATGGTTGGTAGCCTTGATACACTTTCTCGGCGCGTTCAGCATCTCCTTTGAAACGTACGTCGCTAAATTCCGTTTCCACCAATCCAGGATTAATAGCTCCTACACGAATTCCATGTGCGTTCAAGTCCAATCGCATTCCTTGATTGATAGCGTCGACCGCGTGTTTGCTAGCACAATACACATTTCCTTTTGGATAGACTTCTTTCCCTGCCGTAGAACCAATATTGAGAATATGACCTGAATTGCGTTTCACCATCTGTGGAATAATCGCATTGCTCACATACAGCAACCCTTTCACGTTGATGTCCATCATTGCGTCCCAATCGTCCATGCTTCCATTTTGAATAAGATCCAAACCGTGTGCGTTTCCAGCATTGTTCACCAAAATATGAATGGTTTGAAAAGTTGAAGGCAAGGAAGCGACAGCCGCAGCGACTTTTTCTTTATCGCGCACATCAAAATTTAAGGTATACACTTCTGTTTGTGCACTTAATTCTGCCTGCAATTCGTCCAAACGTTCTTGTCTGCGACCACATAGAATTAAACGTATGTTATTTTTAGCGAATTCACGCGCAATTTCACGTCCAATTCCACTGGTGGCACCTGTAATAAAAGCTGTTTTTGTCATGTTCATTTCCCGCGAAAGCGGGAATCTTATTAAATTAAAAAATCTCAATACTCACTACTCACATCTCAATACTAAATCAAGGAACTTTATGTCCTTGACTTTCCACTAATAACGTAAACCAATCTTCCAGTGATAACTCAATTTCAGTCGCTTTGGCAGCATTGGTAATGCGTTCAGGCGTCGTGGTTCCAATCACAGGATGCACGTTAGAAGGATGTTTTAAAATCCACGCCAAGACCAATTGATCTTTGGTGGCGTTATACGTATCTGTAAGTTGATCTAATACCTTGTGAATTCGTTTGGTTTGCTCAGTTTCTTCTCTAAACACACTTCCCAAAGGTTGCCAAGCCATCGGAATAATGGAATTGGTAATCATATGATCGAGTGTTCCATCGTGTATGGCATCAAAATCAGTGACTGAAAACTGAATTTGATTGGCAGTAATATCATTTTTTGTGCCGATCATTGTCATTTGTGATGGCGTAAAGTTAGAGACTCCAAAGTTTTTGATTTTTCCCTGTGTTTTGAGTTGATCAATCGCTTTGGCAACTTCCTCAGGATGCATTAAGGGACTTGGTCTGTGCAGTAACAACAAATCCATATAGTCTGTTTGTAGATTGTTGAGCGAAGTTTCCACCGACCAAATAATATAGTCTGCCGAATAATCATAATGTTTAATGGTATTCTGTCGCGTTTCTGCTTGATACTGAATGCCGCATTTAGAAATAAGTTCTATGCTTTCGCGATCGATCTTACTTTCGGCAAACGCTTTTCCAAAATCAGTTTCTGTTGTATATCCGCCATAAATATCCGCGTGATCAAAGGTAGTAATGCCTGCAGTAATGCAATGATGCATGAGATCAATCATTTGCGAAGTGTTGAGTTGTTTGCCCCAACTTCCCCATGTCATGGTCCCTGCTATAATTCTTGAATAATTTGAATTCACAGTTTTTAAAATTTTGCTATAAAAGTACAAATTTTGCGAATTACGAGTCGTCAGTGACGCTTTTTTTAATGTATCAATTTGTTAATTTGAAAATGTACCAATTACGATTTATTTCTATCAAAATAGTACAATAATTTACACTTTTAGATTTCTGTGCCAAAAATCAAAGCTCTTCTTAAAAATCACTTCGCTAAAACAGTGAACCTTTCAATTTCTCTTTTTTACCGCGAATACATGAATTATTTAACCTTTACAGAACTGACAATTATTTAATTTTCATTATATTATA
>JBCCLS010000709.1:0-2083 GCA_039026835.1 Bacteroidota bacterium
CAGTGCACCTCGTCTCCAATTTGCCTTGGAAGGAAAAGGATACAAAGCTTTATTTTTACACGGTGGTGCCAGTACGCAATTTTTGATGACAGCCTACAATTTGTTAGACAAAAAAGGAGCGTATTTAAATACTGGAACTTGGAGTGTAAAGGCAATTAAAGAAGCCAACTTATTCGGTGAAATTGTAGAAGTTGCCTCTTCCAAAGACAAAAATTTCACCTATATTCCAAAAGACTACAGCATTCCTACAGATGCAGATTATTTTCACTGTACAAGTAACAATACCATCTTTGGGACACAAATAAAAAACTTTCCTGAAACCAATGTATCTATGGTATGCGACATGAGTTCGGATATCTTTTCACGCCAGTTAGATTTCTCAAAATTTGATCTCATTTATGCAGGCGCGCAGAAAAACATGGGACCAGCTGGAACGACATTAGTAGTTGTAAAAGAAGATGTTTTAGGAAAAGTAAACCGTGCTATTCCATCAATGATGGATTATCAAGTACATATTGGCAAAGACAGTATGTTTAATACGCCTGCTGTATTCCCTGTGTACGTTTCTATGTTGACATTGGAATGGTTAAAAGAATTTGGTGGCATTGCTGCGATCGAAAAAATTAACGAGCAAAAATCTGCATTATTATACAACGAAATTGATCGCAATCCACTATTTACGGGTATTGTTGCAACAGAAGATAGAAGTCACATGAACGCTACGTTTACATTGGCAAATGAAGAATTGAAAGAAGTGTTTGACAACATGTGGAAAGAGGCTGGTATTAACGGACTCAACGGACACAGAAGTGTGGGCGGCTATCGCGCATCTATGTATAACGCATTGCCAGTAGAAAGTGTACAAGTATTAGTCGATGTTATGCAAGCATTAGAAAAGAAAGCCTAAATATTCAAACTTTCAATCATATAATCTTTCAATCTTCACAGAAAAATGAAAATATTAGCAAACGACGGAATCGCACAAAGTGGCATTGATGCCTTGACCAACGATGGCTTTGAAGTGATTACTACGAAAGTAGCGCAACAACAACTCATCAACTATATTAACAAACACGAAATTGCTGTGCTGTTGGTACGTAGTGCTACCAAAGTCCGCAAAGATATTATTGATGCGTGTGAAAGTTTACAACTCATCGGTCGCGGTGGCGTTGGCATGGACAATATTGATGTAGAATATGCGCGTAGCAAAGGAATTCATGTCATTAATACGCCTGCGGCTTCTTCGAGTTCGGTGGCCGAATTGGTTTTTGCACATTTATTTACAGGTGTTCGTTTTTTACACGATTCCAACAGAAACATGCCATTGGATGGAGATACTCGGTTTAAAGAACTCAAAAAATCTTATGCCAAAGGCGCTGAATTACGTGGAAAAACCTTAGGAATTATTGGCTTTGGGCGAATTGGTCAAGCTACCGCTGAAAGAGCTTTAGGTTTAGGGATGAAGGTAATTGCATCGGATCTTTTTATTGAAAAAGCTACAATATCACTAGAATTCTTTGATGGACAATCGGTGGATTTTGAAATCAAAACAGAAAGCATGGAAAGTGTGTTACAAAATGCTGATTTTATCACATTACACGTGCCTGCCCAAGAAGATTATATTATAGGAAAGAAAGAAATTGCATTGATGAAGCAAGGCGCTGCAATAGTAAATGCATCACGTGGTGGCATTATTGACGAAGTAGCGTTGATTGATGCTTTGGATAAACGAAAACTCAGTTTTGCAGGATTGGATGTTTTTGAAAATGAACCTACACCAGCCATCAAAGTTTTAATGAATCCATACGTATCATTAACGCCGCATATTGGCGCAGCTACCAACGAAGCGCAAGATCGCATTGGACTGGAATTGGCTTCGCAAATTAGTCGTCTTTTAAAAAGCTAACAATCAACTTTTATATATATACAAAAGCGTTCTTAGGAGCGCTTTTTGTGTTTTTGAACACGAAAAAAATCCGTTTATCTAATATTTTAGCATTTTATACAATTAACATAAAAAATACATGCCTACACGGAAAGTCTTACAGAATATTACTATCTTGTTTTCATATTAACAATAAAA
>JBCCLS010000710.1:0-2078 GCA_039026835.1 Bacteroidota bacterium
ATTGTTAATTTATGTTAGCATTACAATTACTATTCCAAAAAATAGTTAAGTATACACAAGCATTCCCAGAAAAGCATCTTATTCACTAGTGTTTTTAAGGGTTTTTATGTGAAAAAATCTAATCAATTTCATGCCTTTTTTGGGCAAATTGTAACTATTAAAAATAGGTGGCGACACATATTTGTATTTAATTGTATATTGTATATTTCTGATTACTTTTGAGCTTACTTCTTACAAACGTATATTATGACTGAATGCACTGCTTTTTTAGTTTCTTTTTTTCGAATACAGACAACTTTTTTAAAACAATGCTGTGTGTTGTTTTTGATTTCACATGTTGCCCTCGCACAAACTCAAGAAGTTATCTCAAATAACACTGATATTTCAGAAGAAATGCGATTATTTATTGCTGAGTCTGATGCTACAGATAGTATTGAAACCCTGATTCAAGAGACATTTTATACAGAAAAAAATATAGATTTAGCATTGTCCTACAGCGACATATATTTAGCACGAGGAAAAAAAGAGGAAAACACAGACATACAATTGTTTTCAAATTTTCAAATAGCATATATTTCCTATTTCATCCCTGATTACAACGAAACATTAAAACGAGCGTACATTACTGCCCGAATTGCTGAGCGTGAACGAGATACTGCATATGCCATACGCAGCAATGTTTTGTTGGGCAGTACTTGGTATGTGCAAGGCTTTTATGAAGAAGCGTTAAAACCGTATTTAATTGCAAAAGACCTTGCCTTTGAAACACACAACGTTTCTGATGAAATATTATGCATGACAAATATTGCCAATATTCGCGCCAAGTTGAATCGCTATGGAAATGCGCTGGATAGTTTTGATTATAATTTAACTCTTCTCAATACCAAAGAAGAATCGCTTTCAACCCAAGATAGTTTGGCGCTGTTAAGTTCACTGTTGGGAAAAGTGTTATGTCTTGCCGAATTGAAACGATTTGACGAAGCGGAAGCAACCTATGCCAAAGGTATAGCAATTGCCGAAAAAAATGGTTATCAGATTTTTGAAGGTCGGTTTAAAATTAATTTAGGAAAAGTATATTACGAGCAAGGCAAGTATTTTCAGTCGTTGGGATTTTTACAAGAAGGAAGAGAAATGCTTAAAGAAGCTGGTCTACAAAACAACTTGTATATCACAGATTTTTATATTGCCAAAAATTTAGTCAAACAGGGAAAATTGGACGAAGCACTTGCATTGTTAGATCGTGTTTTTGAACGTGCAGGAGAAGATACATATACAGATAGAATTGAAGAAATGTATGATTTGGCAGGCGATATTTCAAAAATGCAGAAAAATACAAAGAAGGAAGCGTTTTATGTGCGGAAATCACGAAATATCATTAAAGTAAAAAAGGAACAACAATCTGCTGCAAAAGATGTGTTGCACGAAGCTGATATGAACGAGTTTCGACTTAAAAATAAAAAGCTTGCCAATGAAAAAATACAAACCTTGCTCGACAAGAAAGTCATCACCATCGTTTCTATCATTTTAGTAGCGTTGTTGTTGTTGGCATTTTTCGCGTATTACCGAAAGGCTAAGATGAATGAAAAAAAGTTTTTAACACTGATTGAAAATATTTCTCAAAAACCGGTTCCTGAGAAAACCGCTGTTCAAAATTCTTCCATTAAAGATGAAAAAGCTAAGGCTATTTTAGCAGAACTGGCGCGCTTAGAAAGTACCAACTTTTATCTTTCGGAAGAAGCCACATTACATTCTACCGCAAAATTACTCAATACCAACACCACGTATTTATCCAAAGCACTAAATGCAGTCCAAAAACAAACCTTTAGTCAGTATTTAAACAAACTCCGAATTGAGTATGTTTTGATAAAATTAAAAGAAGATGCTGTATTTCGTTCGTATACCATTCATGCTATTTCCAAAGAAATCGGATATAAGAGCGCCACTACCTTTATCAAGGAATTTAAGAACAAAACAGGATTAACACCGTCGTACTACATTCGAAAAATAGAGCGTTAGCAGTGTCATTTTATTCAAATTTATAAATATGAACACGTACCTGTTGTAGTGAACATTGAAAT
>JBCCLS010000711.1:0-2078 GCA_039026835.1 Bacteroidota bacterium
TAAATCAAAAATCGTAAATCAAAAATGAACAATCAATCATACAAAATCATCTTATCAGGTGGTGGAACAGGTGGACATATCTATCCTGCCAAAGCGATTGCGAACGAATTGAAAAAACGTTATCCAACAGCTGAGTTTTTATTTGTAGGCGCAAAAGATCGAATGGAGATGGAAAAAGTGCCACAAGCAGGTTACGAAATTGAAGGATTGTGGATTTCAGGATTGCAACGAAAACTCACGCTCAAAAACATGCTATTTCCGTTCAAGTTGATCAGTAGTTTGTTGAAATCGAGAAAAATTGTCAAAAAGTTTAAGCCTGATGTAGTCATCGGTACAGGCGGATTTGCGAGCGGACCGTTACTCAAAGTGGCTTCTGGAAAAAAAGTACCAGCACTCATTCAAGAGCAGAATTCCTATGCAGGAAAAACGAATAAATGGTTGGCAAAGCAAGTGCAAAAAATCTGTGTGGCGTATGACCATATGGAACGCTTCTTTCCAAAAGAAAAAATCATAAAAACAGGAAACCCTGTACGACAAGATTTATTAGAAATAGCAAGCAAGCGAACGGAAGCACAGCAGTTTTTCAAGCTAAATGAAAATAACAAAACGGTTTTGATCATTGGCGGAAGTTTAGGCGCAAGAAGAATAAATCAGTTGATAGAAAAAGAACTGGATTTCTTCAAAGAACAAAACGTGCAAGTCATTTGGCAATGCGGAAAGTTCTATTACGAGCAATACAAAAAACACAACGAACTGAAGCATGTACAAGTACATCAATTTGTCAATAAAATGGACTTAGCATACGCGGCTGGAGATGTGATCATTTCACGTGCAGGTGCAAGTTCGGTATCGGAATTATGCATTGTGGGGAAACCTGTCATTTTCATTCCGTCGCCAAATGTAGCAGAAGATCATCAAACTAAAAATGCATTGGCAATTACAGAAAAGGATGCGGGAATTTTGATTCGAGAAAGTGAGCTAGATGCACAATTTGAAAATGAATTTCAAACACTAATGCAATCGGAAGAAAAGCAAGTTGCATTAGGCAAAAAAATAAAAGAATTAGCATTGCCAGATGCGACGTCACAAATCGTAGATGAAGTAGAGAAATTATTAAATGGTACAACTGTTTAATAACAGGCAATAAGTTATAATTAAAAATAAACCAACTATTTTGACGCAAGCGTTGAAAGACTAAAATCTCAATTATTGAGAGTGAATTTAAAGCATATACATACCATTTATTTTGTAGGCATTGGCGGAATCGGCATGTCTGCGTTGGCGCGCTATTTTAAATTTAATGGTAAAAATGTCGCTGGCTATGACAAAGTCAAAACGGAAATTACGGATGAACTAGAAGCACTCGGAATTTTAGTTTCTAATGTGGATACGATTGCTCAAATTCCAACTAATTATCTAGACAAAGAAAGCACGATCGTTATTTACACGCCAGCCATTCCAAGTTCGCACACACAACTAACGTATTTCCGTGAAAACGGTTTTCATATTTACAAAAGAGCAGAAGTCTTAGGTCTCATCACTAAAGATACATTCTGTTTGGGTGTGGCAGGAACGCACGGGAAAACCACGACCTCTAGCATTCTTGGACATTTATTGGCTGAATCTGGTGTAAATGTAACCGCTTTTTTGGGTGGAATTGCAGAAAATTACAATTCCAATCTCATTCTAAAAGGCACTGAAATTACCGTAGTGGAAGCAGACGAGTTTGATCGTTCGTTTTTACAGCTTTCGCCAGATATTGCCTGTGTCACTTCCGTAGATGCGGATCATTTGGATATTTATGGTGAAAAAGAAGCATTACACGATTCTTTTCTAGAATTCACCAAATGCCTCAAACCGAACGGAAAACTATTTGTACACGAAGATATTTTTGAGTTGGATGGAATCAAATATGGATTCAATCAAACATCCGACTATCACATAAAAAACATACACATACAACACGGGGCGTATGTGTTTGACATTGTAACGCCAGTAAAAATCATTGAAGACGTACAATTTTATTTGCCCGGACGACACAACTTGTTAAACGGCCTAGTAGCTTTCGCGATGGCGGA
>JBCCLS010000712.1:0-2071 GCA_039026835.1 Bacteroidota bacterium
AGTTGCCACATAAATGAGGATTGTAATAAACGCAAAATTTGATAAAAAGGCTGTATTTTTTTCCCATACTTGAGCATCAAAAATACTTGTATGGAATTCCACAGCGTTGGTTATGGTGGTAACACTAATAATGAAGAGCGTAATCAATACAACATATATAAAGGTTTTGAAAAGAATTTTTTCAGAAAGCGTGTTTTTCTGAAACCTTTTGCTCAAGTATAAAATTTCAATAGTACCAAACAATATTCCAATGATAAAGGAAAGAACTGTAGGAAGTACAATGCTAAAACTATACGGATTTCCTGTGGAAGGATATATAGGATGATCGCCTAAAATACCTTTTTCTACCAAAGCGTAAATAATGCTAAATGCAGCAGAAATAATTCCAAAAGGAATAATCTGAAAAAAGTATCTCTTATGTTTGGGCGATAACATGTGTTGGTTAAAGCTACTAGAATCTAATGGAATATCAAAATGGATGATGGTGTAGTACAAAAGCTATGTGAAGTCTGAGACATAAAGCTAAGTGAAGTCTGAGACTTCACTTAGCGTTTTTTTAACGGTAAAAAATCCCCGTTTCAACCTTTTTTAATCCCAATTCAGCAGAATCTCCTTTTGTATATATAGATTCTGAAACATATTTGTGCATCAAAAAAAACGAACAGCAAAAACGAATAGTTATGTTAAAAACTTTACTCAACACCATTTTACTCCTTGCAAGTTGTACACTACTTGCACAAAGTACGATCACAGGAAAAGTACTAGACGAAAATCAACAAATACTGTCCTTTTCAAATGTGGTTTTATACAACAGCACAAACGACACGCCCTTAAAAGCTGTTATTGTAGAAGCAAACGGAACGTATACCTTTACCGATGTAAAAAACGGAAACTATATTGTAGAAGCGTCTTTGTTTGGTTATAAAACCGAACGTTCTATTGTATTGAATATTGACGCTGCAAAGAATGTTACTTTCGATTTTGTATTGAAGGAAGATATCCCTGAAAATTTAGACGAAGTCGTTGTTGTCGCAAAAAAGCCTGTCATCACACAAAATGCAGAAAAATTAGTCGTAAATCTAGAAAATTCAGAAATGGTCAACTCTAATGTGCGCGATGTAATGAAAAAGATTCCTGGCGTATTAGTGACTGGAAATAATTTGAGCTATGCGGGACAGCAAAATGTGCGCATTTTAATCAATGGAAAGCAGACCAATTATATGGACATGCAAACGCTGTTGCGCGAAATGCCTGCGGATAATATTGCCAAAATTGAATTGATACAACAACCTGGTGCCGAATACGACGCAGATGGCTCAGGCGCATTGATTAATATTATTTTGAAGAAAAATGCAAAACTAGGCACTTACGGAACATTTAAAAGTATGGGTGGGTATGTGGACGATTTTACTTTTCGAAAAAGTGCCTCTGTTGCAAGTTTTAAAGGAAAAATTAATTGGCAAGCTGGCGCGAGTTATTCACGTGGTTCTTGGCGAGAAGATTTACAAATCATTCGTCGCGTGGGCGATGATGTGTACGATCAGTTTTCGCGTTCTCCTTTTGATCCAAATACGTTACGACTCAATGCAGGGATGGATTATTACATCAACAAAAAGCATACGACAGGAGTTAGCGTACAACGCACAGAAACTTCTTCGAATCGTGTCACGGACAATATCACAAACATTACAAGTAATGGCAATTTAGATATGCTTGAAACTGACAACCGATTTGAGCGCGACTGGACATTATATGTAATCAATCCGTATTATGAATTTGAAGATGATAACAACAAAGTAACACTTGATTTTAATTATGTAGATTATGCATCAACCAATGAAAATAATTTGTTTCAAACTGGATTGAGCATGGTAAATTATGACAATCAACGTTATTTTCAAGATGCTGATTTTAATATTTATACGTATCAAGCAGACTACAAACGCACAGTAAACGATAAAATTTCCATTACCGCTGGATTGAAATATTCCAATGTAGATTCTGATAGTGATTTACAATCGTTAGTACAAACAGCTACAGGCGATTTTATTGACAATCCCAACCAAACCAA
>JBCCLS010000713.1:0-2071 GCA_039026835.1 Bacteroidota bacterium
ATCGGATGTGCATCAGAGCAACCGTTGATCACTTCGCCCCACACATTTTTTGTAATAACTGCATTGATCAATCCAATACAATCATCACGATGAATCATATTAACAGGTGCTTTTCCATTGGGAAGGTTTTTTTTAGTCGCCAAAAAACGTCCAGGAACACGATCGTATCCAAAAAGTCCAGCAAAACGAAGAATAGTCAAATGGTCTTGTAACGCTTCTCTGAGTACTTCTTCAGCGGCAAAAACAGCTTTTCCAGATTCCTTTTCTGGGTGATTCTCCAATTCTTCCGAAACCCAGTCGTTGGTATTTTGATACACAGACGTTGAACTCACAAAAATAACCTTCTGATGTTCTTGAATATATGGTAAAATAGTTCGTATTTGGTCAGGATATATGTTTACAATATCAGGAACTCTTTTCGGAGGAAAATTAATAACAATGAACTCGCTATTTTCCAGAAAATCAGTGAGCAAATTCGCATTTGTTGTAGTGCCTAACGTAAAGACATACGGTTGAATTCCAGCATCTTGTAATGCAGACACTTTCTCTGTAGAAGTAGTAGACCCTTTTACAGAATATTTGTGTTTGATAAAGTGTTTTGCCAGTGCAAAGCCCAACCAACCACAACCTAATATGCTAATTTGCGGACGTTTCAACTATTCAATATTTTTGGGTATATTCTCAATTTCTGTTTCTGTTTCTGCGCGTTTTAAAATAGATTCTGGGAGCGACTTTTTGGCTTTTGCGCCCATTTTCTTAATCTTTTCAATGCTTTTGATGATATTTCCACGTCCTTCAAAAAGTTTGTTCATGGCGGCAGAATAATCGGATTTTGTAGCATCAATTTTTTTGCCAATTCCAATCAAATCATTCATAAAACCTTCAAACTTATCGTATAAAGCACCGGCTTGTCGTGCAATTTCAATAGCATTTCGTTGTTGCTTTTCATTGTTCCACATGGTGTCAATTGTACGCAACGTAGCCAATAATGTAGTCGGCGTTACAATGACAATATTTTTTTCAAATGCTTTGCTATACAGCGTGCTATCTTCATTGACTGCAATGGCAAACGCAGGTTCAATCGGAATAAACATTAACACAAAATCTGGACTTTCAATTTCATATAAATCTTCGTATTTCTTGGCTGACAATTGATCTACATGGCGTTTGATGGAGAGCAAATGTTCTTTTAAAAACAGTTCTCTTTGGTCGTCTTCGCTATTTACATATCGTTCGTATGCTGTGAGCGAAACTTTGGAATCAATCACCATTTTTTTATTGTTTGGTAAATTGATAATGACATCTGGCAATACTCGCGAACCATCTGCAAGTGTAAAATTCTGTTGCACTACATATTCGCGATCTCTTTCCAAACCACTTTTCTCCAATACGCGTTCTAGCACCAATTCGCCCCAATTTCCTTGCATTTTGCTGTCACCTTTAAGCGCTTTGGTTAAATTTACTGCTTCTTGACTGATTTGGAGGTTGGCTTTGCTCAATTCTGATAATTTTTCGCGCAAAGCGGAATGAATACTGATATTTTCTTTTTGACTGTCTTCTACTTTCTTTTCAAAGTGTTGGATCTTTTCCTGAAGTGGCGTTAAAATATTTTTGATATTCTCTTTGTTCTGCTCTGTAAATTTGGTTGATTTTTCTTCCAGAATTTTATTGGCGAGTAATTCAAAATCTTTTCGTAGTTGTTCTTGTTGTTTTTTAAGCGATTCGTCACGTTCAATGTGTTGCTTTTGGAGATTTTCAAATTCGGAATTTCTACGTGCCAATTCCACATTTAAAAAATCTTTTTTCACGTCTAATTTCTACACGTTCTTTTACAGTTTTGACTACATTTTCTTTAAAGCTTTCCAACTGCTGCTGAAACGACTCGTTTTGTTTCTCATTTTCAGCTTGCATTTGTGTTCGCAGTTCGTCAAATTGCCCTTTCAACTGGCGGTTGCGTTCGTGTAAACCTTCTTGAGTAGCCTTTGTTTTTAGATTTCCAATATACATTCCCAAGAAAATACCTATAGCCACAAACACAACAATAAGCACAATATAGATAATGATGTCTGAC
>JBCCLS010000714.1:0-2062 GCA_039026835.1 Bacteroidota bacterium
AAAGAAAGATGCATTCAGCTGAAATTATCTTTTGTGATCAAAAACGAACATCATGAAATGAGCCATAACCATCGGTGAGTACTCACCAAAATGATTATTGGCGAATTCCATCTAACAGTATTAAAAATAAAAAATGATGAAACAATTTATTGTATTACTTGCCTTTTTGACAAGCACTCTTGTTGGAAATGCACAAACCAAAAAACTTGAAAACTCCTTATTGTGGAAAATTGAACATTCCGATTTAAAACAACCGTCGTATCTTTTAGGAACGATTCACATTATGTGTAAAGATGATTTTTCGATTCCTGAAAAAGTAAAGAAAGCGCTGGATGCAGCCGATAAATTAGTGCTTGAAGTAGACATGTCTGACACCAAAGCATTGATGGCAGCGCAACAGAAAATGATGTCTGGCGGAAAATTGACAGAAGAATTGACCGAAACACAGCAAAAATATTTAGACGATTTGCTTCGAAAAGAATTAAACATGTCACTGCAAATGGTCAATAGCTACACACTTGCTACCGTATATTCTTTATTAATTCAACAAAGTTTTGACTGTCCGTTAAAGAAAATGTATGAAGTAGAATTGACAGGCATGGCAAGAGGAAAACAAAAACAAGTTTTAGGACTTGAAACCTTAGATGCACAATTGGATTTCTTTGACAAAGCCTATCCAAAAGATTTTTTATGGAAACAAATTGAGCTGTTTTCAGCCTATAAAGATTTGACCAAAGAAATGGTCACTACCTATAACAACGAAGAACTTGAAAAGTTGTACAGCAGCATAATAGACGAACGTTTTTTCAATGAAAATACAGCGCATTGGTTGCTTACAGTTCGCAACACAAACTGGTCAAAATTGATGCCTGAA
Source organism: Bacteroidota bacterium (assembly GCA_039026835.1). Classification (GTDB taxonomy): domain Bacteria; phylum Bacteroidota; class Bacteroidia; order Flavobacteriales; family Flavobacteriaceae; genus Kordia. Next base: position 875 of record JBCCLS010000714.1, read on the forward strand.
ATGATGAAAAAACAAAGCAATCTTTTTGCAGTAGGTGCGGGACATTTACCAGGTGAAAACGGCGTTATTCAACTATTACGAAAGCAAGGATATACCATTACACCTGTATTCTAAAAAACACTGGATTGGAACTCACAGAACACGATTTTCTTACCAAAATTACCGAACACAAAGGTATCCTTCACAAGGTCTCTCGCATGTATTTTGAAGATGCGAGCGACCGTGAGGATTTGGTTCAAGAGATTATTTTGCAACTGTGGAAATCCTTAAAATCATTCAATGGAAAAAGTCAATTTTCTAGCTGGATGTACCGTGTGGCTTTAAACACTGCTATTGTTTTTTTTAAGAAAGAAAAGCGCAAGCCTGATGCTTACAAAATGCCAGAACATGTACAACTTGCACAAGAAGAATACTCGGATGAAAAGGAACAACAACTAGCTGTTTTTTACAAAGCAGTACAGCAATTGAATAAGATTGAAAAGGCACTAATTTTTCAATATATCGAAGGATTTTCGGGACAAGAAATGGCAAAAAACTTAGGAATGTCGCCAGGAAATGTTCGTGTAAAACTCAATCGGACTAAGAAAAAATTACAAGAAATTATAAAAACTCAGCATCATGGATTTTGATAAAATAAAAGAACTGATGGATGGCGAAAATCAAGATGATTTGCAATTGCCTACAAGCTTAGATAATCTTACGGAAAGTCGAATGCCTATTGCCATGATTCGAAAAACGATGAAAGGAGAAATTGCAGTACAGTTAGCTGCCATTGTCATTTTCTTTTCGTATCCTTTTTTTATAAAAATGTACGAATTGCCGCGTGCCGTGTATTTTATTTTTATGTTTATGACGAGCTTGATGACGATTGGGTATTTGGCAAAAATGATCTGGTTTTTACGTCGAACATCTAACGTAGGACAACAAACTAAGGAAACCATTCTCAATTTTATTCACGACATTAAATTGACCATGGAAGTGTATAAAACAGGAATTATTGCAGGTTCCGTATTGTTGCCTGTTTCGGTCGCTTGTATTTTTATGGGCGGCGTTAAATTTGGAGAAGATCGCTTTACAGAATGGTTTTTGCTACAAATGTCGGGAAGTACTTTGGTATTGGTGATTTTAGGATATTTAGTTTGCTGCGTGCTTATTTATTACATGACAGTAGTTTGGGCAGATAAATTG
>JBCCLS010000715.1:0-2045 GCA_039026835.1 Bacteroidota bacterium
GTTGCTTTTGCGGCTTCATAGGTATAACCATTGCGATAATATTCTGGTAGCAATGCAAAGCAAATATCTACATTATCCAAGGTTTTTCTATCCACCAAACCACACATTCCTATGGGAATTTCTGTTTCTTTCAACTCCATCAGCCATAAGCCAAATCCATTTTTGGCATAACTCTTTTGAAGGGTTTCTTGGATATATTCTTCGGCTTGTCCTGGTGTTCGTATCTTCCGATCGCCAATATATCGAATCCACGAAGGCGTATTGACTAGTGCTAATACAAATTCAGCATCGTTTCGTGAAAACTCGCGCAAGCGCAGACGTTTAGTTTCTAGTATTATTTTCAAAACACAACTATTAAAAAAGTCAATTTCATTCAAACCTGTCCAAGAGTATAAAACAGAATGTTCCTCAATATATTAGTACAAGTCTTTCCTCATTTCAGTCTTTATTATTGAGTAAAGCTATAGAATTAAAACTCAAATAAAAAACCAATACCATCTGAGTTTGGCACAGTACTTGGTCTATACTAAACGTAACACGGCAAAGACATTACTCCGGAGCTGGTTACTCTACGTAAAAGAGTCGTGCTACAATTTTGGTTGGTTAGTTAGTTTTAAAGAAACACTTCACGCTTGTGGAGTGTTTCTTCACATTTTTACTAGCCTGCGACGCAATATTCAATTCGATCTTCAGTTTTCTACAAACCTAAAATCATGCGAATATTCAATGCAATTTTAAAAAATGAATACAAAAGTGAATACGATTTGAAAACCCTAAAACTATTTTCTGAGCCTAAAATTTACAGTGCAAAAGGTGATTTATCGAAGCGTTGGTATGTCTATTTTTCATATCGTGATCCAAAAACAGGAAAACTTAAACGACAAGCACCTATCTATGGCGAAGCCAATAAACTAAAGACCAAAACCGAACGAATGGACTATCTGACTACGATTAAAGTAGTTTTGAAGCGGATGTTAAAGCAAGGGTATAGTCCTTACGAAGATGCTGAAATAACCGATAAACGTTTGGTAAAAGAAAAGCAGATACAAACCGTAGAGTTGCCGTCTAAAAGGAATACTGTAAGGCAAGAAAAACAATATACTGTCAAAGAGGCTCTGGAGTTTGCGCTATCTCAAAAAAGATCAAATTGGAAGAAACATACGGAAATGTCGTTCATGACACATTACAACAAGTTTATAAAGTGGCTTGAAGAACAAAAATTACTGGATTGCAACATTAAGGAACTTAAAAAGCGTGATGTGACACTTTTTCTAAATACGCTGAGAAAAACACAAACGAAGAAAGAAAAAGAGTTGGGAATTGAACCAGAAATTGTAGCTCCAAAAACTAGGAATAATTACAAAGCAACACTATCCATTTTCTTTGCGCAACTGGAGGATGATGAGATTATTGAATACAATTTTGTAGATAAAATCAAAAACATCAAAAGTGTTCCTAAAAAGAACAAACCATTTACCAAAGATCAAATCATACTGATTCGTGAATATCTTGATGAGCATGACCCGTATTTGCGCATATTTATGCAGTTTATGTCCTATGCTTTTTTGCGAAATATAGAGGTTTGCAGACTTCAAGTGAAAGATATTGATCTGAAAGCGAAACGCTTGTATGTTCGCTCCAAAACTTCTCCATTAGCTATTGTTCCGATCATTGGTGAGTTAGAAAATGTGATTCGCAAGATGAATTTAGAAAACTATGCACCTGATGATTATTTGATCACAAAGTATGAACATCCTGCTAAATGGGATATTGATGAAAACAACAGAACAAATCATTTTTCAATTAAGTTTAGAAAAGTAAAAAAGGCATTGAATCTAGGTAAGGATTACACATTATACTCAACGAGACATACCGCCGCCACAAATTTATATAACCATCTGTTATCACAGGATAATTCCGAAGAAGAAGCATTGATGAAACTCATGCAGATCACACGTCATAAATCAAAAACTGGATTAAGAAATTATCTTCGTGAAATAGGAGCAACCTTACCAAAAGATTATGGTGCGATGTATAGTATTGAA
>JBCCLS010000716.1:0-2044 GCA_039026835.1 Bacteroidota bacterium
ATGCGAAGAAGCTATAGTATTGCAAACTTGAGTTGTAACAGTTGTCATTTGTGATATTTTTGATTGCTTTAGTTAGGGAAGGAATTTTCCTAGAAATTCTTCTAAAACATCATTTGTTCCCAACTCCTTGATTGATTGGGCGTCTGTCTTCCTCAATATTGAGTTTGTTGATATTGTTGAAAGATCGATTAGTTCATCCTTGCAAGCTTGGACAAAGCTTTCAATCAAATTATATTTATACTCGGGAATTTTAATAAGGGTCATCATTGCTTCTGAAATCAATAAAACTCATTGTAAAAAATCTTAATTTTATAAAGTTGCTTTTGTGGTCAAGGATGGAGTTTTTCATAATAAGATTTGATGGAAACTGCTAGAAATCTAGACAGTAGAAAAGTAAATTTCAATTTTTATTCAACTTCCAAGCCCTGATGGTCTAGTGGTATGATAGTCATACTTTTGAGTATGATTGGCCCAGGTTCGATTCCTGGTTAGGGCAAAATCTTTTTTTTATTGTTATTATTAGATTTGAGGTAAACAGTTATCAAGCTAGACAAGTTAGATTAAAAAGTAATACTTTAAGGTCAGAAACTTTTGTGGATCAGCCCAATGTAAAAATTTTGCAGGAATAAACTTTCGCGGACAGACAATTTCAAGATGTTTTGTGAGAATAAACTTTCGCTGAAAGGGCCAAAAAAACGCGAAACCGCCAACGTTTCTGCCAGAGAAAGTTTTAACCTTAAAGTGGTCATACTTTTTTATACTAATCTTTTCAAAAGTTTTCCACTCTTTCAATTCATATAAAAATTTTGTATTTTAGAATGCAAATCTTCAAACTTCGAAATTTAAAATGCATTTCTGTACAGTACTGTACAGTTTTTAATGCATGTATCCTTTTTGACTTAAAATTTCAGTCAGTCTTTAGTCAGTAATCCTCACTTTTATGCATTTGATAAGAAATAAGTTTTACAGGAATTGCTTCTGCACCATCCAAAATTCGAGTTTTCACATAGCTACTCTCAATTGTCTGATTTCAAAAATATTAGCACAAAAATGGATATCTTGGAAGCTAAAACACCTCTGACTTTTCAATATTATAAAAACATACAAGTCCTGATTTCTGCTTTATAACAAACATATAAAGCAGGTGAGATACAACCACTTGTCTGATATTCCAGCAGCTCCAGCAGTAAACTTCGTATGTTGAGAGTAATCACGGCAGAAATATTTTTATAGATTTGTTTGGCAATTCCATTCTATAGAAAAATCCGTTTCAGGCACTTTCGGCTAGAACGGTTTGCCTCTAGGAAAATTCAAAACATTCTCAGCCCGGGACTTTCTCATCGCTATAATTCAGCGTTCTGGCGAAATTCTGACTACCAAACCTTCCAGATGTTAGTTATTTTCCCGGCCTTCAGAGCTTTAGCGTGCCGGACGAAAATTCTACATCGGGTGCCAGATAAGCTTTTTGCCTACGCTGAATGGCCGTGTGCGGGTAGTGATAACATCTTCACCTCTGGATCAAGTTGAGTGCCATTTTTGAAGATTTTGTATTGACGACTGAAGAAATTGAATGCTTCTGACTTATTGAAGAACGTCTTGTGAATTGCTGTGAAAGTTTGATGTGGACCTCCGATTACTCCTCTGCCACCGTCAGCATTTTGGAAAGCGGATTCGTAGATTCCGAGTCCAGAAGGCAATTGATACACCAATCGTGGATGGTAACGAAGATATTTGACGCCAAGCATCAGATGAGTCACGCCACCGACGGCTGGTGATGGTATTGGAAGCGTTTTGTTGGAGTTACCATTTGAGTTGAATGAGTTTTGAATGTCCTTCATTGCTTCATCCGTTGGATACATTGGAAATGTTGAGGTGATTGATTCCAGACAAATGCCAGAGAGTGATGCCATTTTGCCATTGAAGAGAGGTAATCTCAGCTACACCACCGAGTTGGATTGGCTCATCAGACAGCTTGGTTGCATAACTAACCATTGAGTTGATTGCAGATTGTTTGACAATAAAATTACGAAAATGGCTTTAGTAA
>JBCCLS010000717.1:0-2041 GCA_039026835.1 Bacteroidota bacterium
AGCAAAGAAAACGAAAGTAAAAAAACTTAACTACAATAATTTGTATTTAATTATCCGAATAAGCAGGATTTCCATTTGAATAAAACATACATCAAACTTACGCTAGTTATGTAAAATACCTGCGATTTTTCATATCTTACAAAAGCCGTAAAACGTTCCAATGTATTTCAAAAAAACACAGTTCCTTCTTCTCATCATTACGTGTAGCATCTACGCGTGCGCACAAGTTTCTCCCAAAAAGGAATACGACACACCACGAATTTTAACCTATGAAGTCGATCCGAAGCAAGATGATTTGCGATTTTTCTGGAAAGATGCGCAGGGTCATATCTATGGAAATGCAAAAAATCTAAAAACACAATTACAAACGCAAGGAAAAAAACTCGTTTTTGCCATGAATGGCGGCATGTATCTCAAAGATCAATCGCCACAAGGATTGTATGTGGAAGACGGAAAAATCCTGACACCGATTGATCGCAAAAAAGAAGGCTACGGAAATTTCTATTTACAACCGAATGGTGTGTTTTATATAAACAAAGCGCATAAAGCCATTATTTGTATTTCGGATTCGTTACAGGCAGCAAGAAGCATTAAATATGTCACACAATCAGGACCGATGTTGGTGATTGATGGAAAATTGCATGAAAAATTTACCAAAGGTTCTAAAAATGTACACATTCGCAATGGAGTAGGCGTATTGCCCAATGGAAACTTGCTATTTGCGATGAGCAAAGAGAAAATCAATTTTTATGATTTTGCTACCTTCTTTAAAGAAAATGGTTGTCAAAATGCCTTATATCTTGACGGATTTGTCTCTCGAACCTATCTTCCTGAAAAAAACTACAAGCAAATTGACGGGAATTTTGGTGTGATGATAGCTGTATTAAAAAACAACAACTAAAATTTACTACCTTCACTTTCTTTATACGAAGTATCATGTCAAAACTATTTTTTACTTCCGATCATCATTTTGGACACGCCAATGTGATTAAATTTTGCGATCGTCCTTTTGAAACTGTCGACGCAATGAACGAAGCATTAATTGAACGCTGGAACGAAAAAATTGCGCCGGAAGATGAGGTATATCACTTAGGAGATTTTGGAATGACCAAAGACCGCGAGCTGATTTCAGATATTTTAGACCGTCTCAACGGAACCATTTATTTGATTGTTGGAAACCATGAAGGCGCCGCGCTCAATCATCGCAAACGCTTCAAATGGGTAAAAGACTATTTTGAACTCAAAGTAAAAGATGATGATTGCAAAAATGGTGTGCAGCGTATCATTTTATTCCATTATGCCATGCGTGTATGGCGCGGCGATTACCGTGGAACGTGGCACTTGTATGGACACAGTCATGGAAATTTGCCTGATTTAGAAGATCGATATTGTTTTGATATTGGTGTGGATTGTCATGATTTTTATCCGCTTTCGTATGAAGAAGTCAAAGCCATTATGAAACAAAAAACATGGAAACCACCGTTTGGCGGTATGGAAATATAAAGTACGCATACTTCTTATCGTATATTTTGACAGACTCATCGGAGTTAGCATTGCTTCAAGGATAAATTTTACAAAAAGCGTTCAAATAAATTGTATCTTACCAACAGAAACATGGAAAAGTTTGTACAAATGAAAAAATATATCTTCCTCTTTGTGATGTTGTTTGCATTGCAATCTTACGCACAGCAAGAAAAAAAAGTATTTGAACTAAAACCATCGCAAAACATGTTAATGACTGGCAAAGGTCAAGGACAAGATGGCGCCATCAATCCGTATAAAGATGGAAATAGCATTGCGATTGTGAAGAATCTTGGTGACAACCAATTTTCAATTCGCATACAATACCAAGGAAAAATAATAAGAACACGCGAACTTCCTGCGGGAAAAGCAACAATGATTCCTATACTAAAAGGGCATGAAATGTACTTTGACACAGAAAAGAAAACAACGGTACAATTGGAATTTCAGGATGGACCGAATTAAAAAAACATAAAATATATAATGAAAAGATAGTGTAAAAGCTATCTTTTTTACTTTC
>JBCCLS010000718.1:0-2041 GCA_039026835.1 Bacteroidota bacterium
ATATGGAGTGTTAAAATCACCCAAAACGATTGTTTTATCTTCTGTTTTAATTCGTGAAAGTGCACTTTGAAGCATATTTTTTCGGAAAAATTGTGTGTCAGCCGAGACATCTATGGCATAAAAATGAGTGTTTTTTGTACTGAAATGAATTATGACAACATGGTGTTTGGTTTTGACATTTGTGTGGATTTTGATCGGTGTTTTGGAAAAAATACCAACTGATTTTTCAGTCAATCTAAAATGATAGTTTGGATATTTTTGTTGGATTTTTTGAAAATTTTCTTTGTCGGCTTCAATCAAAACCAATACATCAGGAATGGAGTTTCCTTCTACAAAAGCAGCTTCAAAACTGTTGTTTCGATAGGCATTCCAAAGCACGACTTCAAACGAATTTTCCGTGACAGCATCAGGCGAAGAAATGTAGCTTCTATTGTACCAAATTAGGGCAATAATTACAGCGAGTATCACATAGTATCTTCTGGCGGAAGCCTTTATAAAAAACAATAAAAAGAGTACTCCAAGCGCAATTAGTGGAAGTGGCGTGGCATAAAAAAGTAGCGAAGAAATGTAGAATGTATCTTTAATGGTAAGATGAATGCATATCGCCAAATACAAGAAAATTTGTAGTGTTTTTTTAATATAATACGCAGTTTTCATCTGTTATCATTATGCTTGAAGTTGTAGGTATTTTTTGAAAAAATCTTCAAGCCAAACCAAGTCGCTTCGCAAGTGATTGCTTTTGTAGCCTACCAAACTCACAATGGTAACTTTGTTTCCTTTTGTATCTATCAAAAACACACTTCCTGTTAGGATGCTATCGTCGTGCACTTCAATACTATTGTGTATGGTGCTGATATTGTTGGCATCATACGTAGCTTCTCTTTTGTTTACTTTGAAAATGAGTTTTCTGTTAAATAATATTTTAGTAGTACTGTTTTCTTTTTGCTTTTTCGCGATACGAAAAAAACTAGCGTACGCAAATCCCAACAAGGCAAATCCGCTGACGAAAGCCAGCATATACAAGCCAACGGGAAAGCTAAATACGGTAGCGCCTATGATGACTAATAGCCCAAAAATTAACGGCAAAACAAAATAGATGAACCATTGTTGTGTATCAAAAGCTTCACCTTTTATGGCAACGCGCTGCTTTTCTTTGGTGATGTTAATGTTGTACCGTTTTAGCTTTAAGATGAGTACATCGATATCGTTGTGTAATTTCAAAAGGTGCTTTTTTTTGGATTTGTTATCGCAAGGAATAGCCTTTTGCGGCCCACCAAGGATGCATCTCAATTTCCAAACGTCCAGCTTTTACCGAAGGATCTGCATTTGCCAAACTGTCTGCCATTTCTAGGGTTGGCACATTGTAGATAGTGACGCCACGAATGTCGCCCAAATCACCAAACGGTCCTGAAATATCAGCGTATCCCAATCGGAACATTTTGTCTAAATGCGCTATGTGTAACCGTTGCAAACTATCTGCTTCGGCCTTGTTTTGTGAACGATTTTTTCCTTTTTTCAAAAACGCCATAAAATATTGCTGCATCAGGATGGTATCTTTTGTTTTTTGATCGACGAATTCTAAGATTTTGTAACCTTCATCAAGCATGGTTTGCTTTTCAGCAGCGGTCATTTTTTGAGCAGATTTTGTGGGTGCTGTGTTTTGTGTTGTACTGGGAATGGGTTTTGAATCGTTACAGGCGACTAGCAAAATTACCATAAAGAGTATGCCGAGATATTTATTCATGATGCCAGGTTTTATAAGGTTTTTTACTGAGTTGAGAGTTGTAATATTGTATGTGTCCTGTGACTTCTTTTCCAAGCCAATCAGGTGTTGCAAATGCTTCATTTTCATGTTGTAATTCTATTTCTGCGACGATTAAGCCTTGGTTTTCACCAAAAAATTCATCGACTTCAAATGTATGATTTCCGATGGGAATATTGTATCGCATTTTTTCAATGACTCCTTTTTCGCATCGTTGTAATAGTTGTTGCGCTTCTGCTACAGAAATTTCGGTTTCCCATTCAAAACGACGAGTGCCGC
>JBCCLS010000719.1:0-2038 GCA_039026835.1 Bacteroidota bacterium
AAAATGAAAAGTAGCTACCTGAAAATTTTACTTAAATTAAACCTGAATTTAAATCTAAAACACCAACCGTCAGTTCGAGTGTTTTTATGGGGCAAAGCGAAATAAAAAAGTATCGAGAACTAATTGTTTGCGGTATTTTTAAATCTGCTTACAAGCACTTCTCGATACTAAATTTCTTCAAAATTTCACTCGACGTGACGATTTGATATGAAACGTCATTGCGATTTCCAACTTGATTGGAGCATAGCAATCTGTTGCTTTCAATAACAAATCATAGTTTTCTCAAAATCACTTACTTTTACTGTAGAAATGAAAAATGAAGGTTTTTAATACATCAATTCAAAGGAAAAATACATGATCACAGGACTGTACGAAACACATCTATTCGTTGAAAATTTGGAACGTTCCATCGAATTTTATTCAAAAGTACTCAAACTCAAACAATGTCGTTACGGTGCTGAACGCAGAACTGCTTTTTTCTGGATTGGAAAAGACAAACAGTGTATGCTAGGACTGTGGGAAAAGCCAAAAGATCAAATTGACATCCGGCATTTTGCATTTCAATGCGAACCCGAATGGATTGTAAACGAATCGGTTAATTTCCTAAAATCGCACAACATTCCCTATTGGAATTTTTTAGAAGAAGACAATGACAAGCCGATGGTGTTTTGCTGGATGCCTGCCATATCTATCTATTTTCACGATCCCGATGGACACGAACTTGAGTTTATTGGAATCTTGCCCGGTGATGTGAAATCTGATGATGAAAAACGTGTGGTTACCTATGAAGAATGGCTTCGACTAAAAGATGAATGAAACGCATTCAAAAACAAGCATCTTTAAAAAAATATAAATACTTTTACCAAAACGAAAACGGTGAAGTGGTTTCAACAAAAAAGTACAATAGCAATCGGAATTTTATTCCTGATTACAATCGTTTGGGTACTTCGCCAACCTGCAGTAGCATTTCCTGATTCTTCTGGCTATCTAGAAATGCACATCATCCGCACGCCAGGATATCCGCTATTTTTACAATTCATACAAGCCATTTTTGGAAGCGCATACGAATTTGGAACTGTTTTTATTCAAATTCTTTTTGGATGTTTTAGTGTCTATTATTTCATTTATACATTACGATCATACAATTTAATAAATGAGTTTTTCAGTGTGTGCTTTGCTGTAGTTTTGCTATTACCGTTTGTCACAGGTTTAAAAATAGCGAATAACTTGCTCACAGAATCCATTTCGTATTCCTTGTATCTCATCATCGTGGCAAAGTTCCTTTCGTTTTTCTTATCAAAACAACTTAAACAACTTTACTATTCATTGCCGATACTGGTAGTATTACTCATTACACGCTATCAATTTATTTATCTCATTCCGATAGGATTGGGTATGATTTGTTGGGTAAGTTACTGGCAAAAATCGTTTAAAAAACATGCTGTTGCGATCATAGTATTGATCACGCTTCCGCTGATGACTTCGCTGATTGACAGAACCTATCATAAGATAGTTCACGGTCATTTTGTAAGTACACCGTGGACGGGAATGAATATCATTACGGCTGCTTTTTTTGTGTCCGATGCCGGAGATGAAGCTCTTTTTGACGATGCAACCGAAAAGGAATTCTTCCAAAAGACACATCATGATTTGGTAGCGCAACAAATGAATATCAGTAATTTTGATACGACTGTGCACAAAACGCCTACACAATTTTACATTGGACGATTTGCCGATATTACGGTCGGTCCCATTTTACAAAATGGAATGGCGGTGTTAGACGGTTCACTGACTAAAAATGAACGTTTCATTGCGTTGGATGCAATGACGACCAAGATGAGCAAACCCTTGATTTTGGATAATTTTTCACAATGGTTTCGAATCTACATGCAAAACGCTATTCATGGTTTTGGCGGACTATTAAACGTAGTATTATACGTGCTTATTGCTTGCATAAGTTGGATAACATTGTGGAAGCGAAACCTAACAACTTACAAAGTTTTGGGAATCATTTCACTACTACTTATTGCCAACATAC
>JBCCLS010000720.1:0-2030 GCA_039026835.1 Bacteroidota bacterium
ATTTCATGTAAAATTCTTCACAATTTCCTTTACATGGCGATTTATATAGTTCAATAAAAATTCCTGTGGGTTGTGGTTCTGTATCAGTTGTTTTGTTTGGATTTTCTAACCTTCCTACCTCAAATTTTGTTTTTGTGGGTACTTTTTCTGCCGTAGCAGCTGTTTTTTGAGCATTTTTTGGTGTTGTCATACTTTTAGTTGCTTCGTCAATACGCTCAAATATAATTTCCACTTCGTCCGCATATAATGTGGCGTTATCTTCTTTTAATTTTATGTTTGATACTTGATACAGCGCCGTTACAACTGCTTGTGAAAATTCAGAATCGCAACACATTTCTGTGCACGCAATTCCAGCTAATTTTATGCTTGTTTTCCCTGTGATAGCATACGTTCCAAAGCAATTATTCGTATCGAGCTTGAGTGAGAATTCCGTTTGACTATTCACTTTCAAAATTACCTCGTTAGTCACATCTACGGAAGTGCCATTCGTTTTCAACTTGACAACCTTCCAAGAGCTTCCCACAAATTCTTCAGTAGAAGCATCACAACTAATTAATGTCAAAACCAATATAGAAAGTAGCGCTGTTTTCATCTTGTTCTATTTTATGAGTTAAATATACTAATAACTCAGATTACGGTAATATAAAAGCAGGAATCATACCAATCTTCCGACAAGATTCGCGATATTTCGATAAAGAGAAAAAAATAAATGATGTTAACTAAATGCTACCGTTGCATCGACAAAGTCAAAACGCACCATTCCATCATCGTCAATTTTAGTTAAGGTAACTTCATGCAGTGTATTTACCAATTCAGGATTCCAAGGTGCTTTTACTTTTACATAATTTTCGGTAAATCCATGGATGTAACCTTCCTTGTTTTCTCCTTCAAAGAGTACTGTTTTTGTCTTTCCAATTTGACTTTCATAAAAGGCTCTACGCTTTTTTACAGACAAGCCACGGAGCATTTTACTGCGCTTTTTACGTACACTTTGCGACACCACACCTTCCATCTGAGCAGCGATAGTATTGGCACGCTCCGAATAGGTAAATACATGTAAATATGAAATATTGAGTTCCGCTAAGAAGTTATACGTTTCTAAGAATAATTCGTCTGTTTCTCCCGGAAATCCAACAATCACATCGACACCAATACACGCGTCAGGCATGGTTTCTTTGATGCGTTGCACACGATCTGCATACAATTCTCGCATGTAACGACGACGCATTAAACGCAACAAGGTATTGCTTCCGCTTTGCAATGGAATGTGAAAATGTGGCACAAACGTATCGCTTTTGGACACAAAGTCAATGGTTTCGTTTTTGAGCAAATTAGGTTCTATGGAAGAAATTCGCAACCGTTCAATTCCGTCTACCGTATCCAATGCTTGTACGAGTTCCAAAAAGGTATGTTCATGACGTTTATTTCCAAATTCGCCTTTTCCGTAATCGCCTATATTTACACCTGTGAGGACAATTTCTTTAATGTCTTGTTCCGAGATTTCTTTAGCATTTTTCAATACATTTTCCAAGGTATCGCTTCTGGAAATACCTCTAGCCAACGGAATGGTACAATACGTACATTTGTAATCACAACCGTCTTGCACTTTTAGGAATGCTCGTGTACGATCGCCGATAGAATAACTTCCCACATAAAAATCTGCCTCTTCAATTTCGCAAGAATGTACTTCTCCAAAATCATTTTTAGACAAATCGTTGATATAATCTGTGATTTTGAACTTTTCTGTGGCTCCCAATACCAAATCAACACCATCAACAGCTGCCAATTCTTCGGGTTTTAATTGCGCATAGCAACCTACTGCTGCCACAAAAGCATCAGGATTTACTTTTTGAGCTTGCTTTACAATAGTTTTGAAACGCTTATCGGCATTTTCGGTAACACTACATGTATTAATTACATAAATATCAGCTTGTTCAGAAAAGTCTACCTTATCAAATCCTTCCTCTTGAAAGTTTCGTGCAATGGTAGAGGTTTCTGAAAAATTCAGCTTACATCCTAGCGTATAAAAA
>JBCCLS010000721.1:0-2029 GCA_039026835.1 Bacteroidota bacterium
TAATGTTTTAATGTACCAATGTACCAAAGTATCAATTTTTTCTAATGTGTTAATTTTTAAAATGTGTTAATGTTGATTACTTAGATAATCTCTTTTTGCGGTTCAGTAATGAATTATTCTGGTTAATTATAAACTTTTTGAGGTTCTACAACCATTAAAAGCGATTAGAGAAGTGATTCGAGGCGGTTCTGAACCTATGAGTTGGGGTTCGTTTAGGGGTAAAAGCCCTTGAGGAACCTGTTTTAATCTTTATGGAACGTGAAAAAGATAGTATTGAGTATTGAGAAGTTTTCAATTAAAATCCTCGTCATGCTGAGCCATGTGTTCAACTTGATTGGGTATTGATTCAACTTCACATAACAGTGAGAAAAATCAAAAATTGTATTGAGAAGCATTTAGAATTTCAAAGTGTTTTCGATACATTTTTATTTCGCTTCATTCCATAAAAACACTCGAAATGACGCTTTGAGTAATACAAAAAACAATTCGTGAATTCGTGACCAAAAAATGTCTATGATGAGATACTGAGTCAAGCTCAGCATGACGCGCAGCGTCAAAAAAAGATTCCTGCCTTACTGAAAGAAGTTCAGTACTAGCCGCAGGAAATCGAAGATTCGGCGTAGCCAATGAAAAAAGAAGTAAAATGAAAAGGCTAGAAGCAACAGCGACTAGCCTAAAAATTTATAATTCAAAATTCTGAATTCAACATTCAAAATTAGTTGATGTGTTTATGTGCTTTATACGAAGAGCGAACCAACGCACCACTTTCCACATGACGGAAACCTAAGTCCAATCCAATTTCGCGATAACGGTCAAATTCTGCTGGCGTTACAAAACGTTGAACCGGCAAATGCTTTTTACTTGGTTGTAAATACTGTCCTAAAGTCACGACATCTACATTTGCGGCACTTAGGTCGTGTAAGGTTTCAATCACTTCTTCTTCCGTTTCTCCCAAACCTAACATAATGCCTGATTTGGTTCTGTTAATACCTTGATCTTTCAAATATTTTAAGACGTGCAGACTACGATCGTATTTCGCTTGGATTCGTACTTCACGTGTTAGACGACGTACGGTTTCCATGTTGTGCGACACTACTTCTGGAGAAACTTCCACAATACGATCTAAGATGCGTTCGTTTCCTTGAAAATCTGGTATTAAAGTTTCCAACGTTGTGGTAGGATTCATTCTGCGCACGGCTTTTACCGTTTCTGCCCAAATAATGCTTCCCATATCTTTCAAATCGTCACGGTCTACGGAAGTTAAAACTGCGTGTTTAATGTTCATGATTTTGATAGAACGTGCTACCTTTTCTGGTTCATCCCAAGCGACGGTTTCTGGTCGTCCTGTTTTTACACCACAAAATCCACACGAACGTGTACACACATTTCCTAAAATCATAAACGTTGCGGTTCCTTCGCCCCAGCATTCGCCCATATTTGGACAACTTCCGGAAGTACAAATCGTATTCAGTTTGTACTTATCCACCAATCCACGAAGTTCTGTATATTTTTTACCAGTTGGAAGCTTTACACGAAGCCATTTCGGTTTTCCTTTTGGAGGTAAATTATTTTCTTTCTTTTTCTTCGCAACAGGAACTGTAATTTTTGACTCTGGTGGCGCAGTCACAGCATTGTTCGCCAGAGATTTGCTTTCTTCATTTGGAGTAACGATACTTGGAGTTTTCCTAGCTAAAATACTCGTGTACTCATCCGTTTTATTAGTAATAGCACCATTTTTCTTTGGTAATATACTTGTATAACCTGTTGACTGAAAACCAGCACTTTCTTCAGGTTTGATAAGATTTGTTTCTGCAGGAGAAAGCATATTATTCATAATTTTTATGCTCATGAAAATGACTTTTTTATCTAAGTATAAGTAGCAAAGATACAAAGAATCTTATTAAAAAAAGT
This sequence comes from Bacteroidota bacterium, assembly GCA_039026835.1. Classification (GTDB taxonomy): domain Bacteria; phylum Bacteroidota; class Bacteroidia; order Flavobacteriales; family Flavobacteriaceae; genus Kordia. The sequence goes on from JBCCLS010000721.1 coordinate 1,912, forward strand.
GTTTCTAATTGTTATGATTGATTTGTTTTTTTGAGGATTTGTTAGTTTGTTGTTTTTAGCTTTTTCACCTGTTTTTTATTGATCTTTCACTTTGTCTTTTGTGTATCTAGAATTTTCA
>JBCCLS010000722.1:0-2028 GCA_039026835.1 Bacteroidota bacterium
GATACATTTTCAAATTGACATAGTAAAGAATCATCAAAACCCTTCTTCTTCATTCATTTTGCGTAGTGTTTCGCGTTGTTGTGCCAGCGTTTCTACACCAAATTCAATGCGTTCTTCGTCGGTTACTTTTGTAGTGTCAATTTCGCCCATCGTCCACGGTTCGCCGTTCATCTTAAAATATTGCGTTCCGTAAATTTGTGGCAATCCTTTGCTTCGAAGATATCTGTCCGTAGCAGCTGCCAATAACCATTTGTCTGCGGTGGAATCTAATGCAATCGATTTTTCCATGAGTTTTACTGCCATTCCGTAGGCTGTAGAATCACCTCCGTGCTGAAAAACCATTGCTGCACGCGCGTAATCTTTGGAGGTTTTTACTTTGTTGGAATCTAATAATTGATGTACTCTTACACGTCGGAGAGAATCGTTTTTAGACACTACATACCAATCAATGTCATCCGTTTTACGGTCGTTCTGATCATTTTTGTAAATGTCTATTAGTTCAGGATTGTCTGCTGTAGCTTCTGTTTCTGGAGTTTTAGTTTCTTCGGTATTGGAAGACTCTTTGTTTTGTTTACATGAAATACATAACAGTAAAACAAAAAGGAAAGCGTAGTGTTTCTTCATCATATTTTTTTGTTATAGTTTTTGTTACAAATTGTTGTACGTTTTAAAGAAAAGAGAACAATATTGGTACACTGCTACATTCAAAAATTGATATATTAGTTACTATGTAATTCTAGTACTTTTTCAATCATGGCATCGCCTTCATTTAACTGCTGCTGATAGCCATTAGTGCCGTATAATTGTTCAACAAAAACAGCTTTGATGTGTCGTTTCATTTGATCAGCATATTTTTCTATGTAAATCCGTTGTCCACGCACATCACTTAGAAAATCTGTATATTCCTTGAGCAACGCATCCGAAACTTCAAAATCATTCATAAACTGCTTAAACGACATATTGCTATACGTTTCTCTATCGGTATCTAATTTGTTGAAGACAAAATCATCAATAAATCCAACTATTTTTGAGCGCAGTCCACGTTCTAGCGATAATTCTTCGGGCGAACTCGTCAGTGGGACAAATACATCCGGAATGATACCGCCGCCGCCATATACAATTTTACCTTTTGGAGTTTCAAATTTTAGCGAATCTGCTACTTTGATGCTATCCATGGATTTTAATTCTCCTGACTTGAATCGCTCGTAATATTCGTCATAATAGTCTTTATTGCCTTTTTTGTATGAACGTTGAATGGAACGTCCTGTTGGCGTATAATATCGTGAAATTGTCAGACGAACAACAGAGCCATCGCCCAGTGGCATTGGTCGTTGTACTAATCCTTTCCCAAAAGATCTTCTTCCTACAATCACGCCTTTGTCATTGTCTTGCAACGCACCTGCAACAATTTCACTCGCAGAAGCTGATTTTTCATTAATCAATACATATACTTCCGCATTTTCAAAATCACCTTTTCTGGTTGCACGGTATTTATCTATTTCTCCTTTTTTATTTTTGGTAAACAGAATCAGTTTTCCAGCTTCTAAGAATTCATCTGCAATATCTCGCGTAACTTCTAAAATTCCGCCAGGATTGTCACGTAAATCCAGCGTTAAATGCTTAGCGCCTTGCTGTTTTAAGAGTTCCTTTGCTTCTTCAAATTCATCATAGGTAGTTTCAGAAAAACGATTGATTTTGATATAACCTAAATCGTCTGTCAACATATAATGTGACACCACACTTTTAATGGGAACTTTGGCTCTTTTGAGATCAATAAAGAATTCTTCATCCGTATTCTTGCGATAAATTTTTAGTTTTACAGAAGTATCTTCCGTGCCTTTTAAGCGTGAAATGATTTGTGTATTGGGAAGATTTTTTCCGTACAATGTATCTTTATCAGCCATTAAAATACGATCGCCTGCTTTGATGCCTGCGGCAATACTCGGTCCGCCTTCCAAGGTTCTTACCACAGTTAATGTATCGTTGATCATATCAAAGCGAATACCGACACCAACAAAATCACCTTGC
>JBCCLS010000723.1:0-2022 GCA_039026835.1 Bacteroidota bacterium
TGCAATCATACTTAAATAAATGGTTTGAAAGCGATCGTATCAAAAAAATATTAGAATATACATTGGTGTTTTTAGGTTCCGATCCTGCTAAAACGCCCGCTTTGTACAATATCATGAACTTTATTGATTTTGATATGGGCGTGTATTTTCCTAAAGGAGGTATTTATGAAATTGTAACCTCTTTGGTGCGTATCAATAAAAAACACGGAACTACATTTAGAACGGAAGCGCCTGTTAAAAAGATACTAGTTGAAAACAAAAAAGCGGCTGGTGTACAGTTGGAAACTGGAGAAGAAATTCGTGCAGATATTGTAATTTCGAATGCAGATTTATGGTTTACGGAAACGCAATTGCTCGAACGAAAGTATCAAACATACCCAGAGCGCTATTGGAAAAAAACCATTCTGAGTCCGAGCGCTTTTATCATGTATTTAGGTTTAGACCGAAAGTTAGATGTATTGAGTCATCACAATTTACGATTTGGTGAAGACTGGAAACAAAACTTTACCGAATTATTTGATTCGCCACAATTGCCAACAGATCCAAGTTATTACATTTGCAAACCTACCGAAACCGATCCGAGTTTAGCGCCTGAAGGCAAAGACAATCTGTTTGTACTCGTACCGATTCCTCCAGGATTGACATTGACAGAAGCTGATATGGCTTCGTACCGAAAAAAGATTTACAATCTCATGAAAAAAGACTTGAATCTTCCTGACTTGGAAAGTTATGTTGTCTACGAACGATCGTATTGGAGTGATGATTTTAAACGCGATTACAACGCATACAAAGGCACAGCTTTGGGCTTAGCGCATACCTTAAAACAAACGTTACTTAGACCTTCAAACAAAAGTAAAAAAGTAAAAAATCTATACTATGTAGGTGCAGGAACAAGTCCAGGAATTGGAATGCCAATTTGTTTGATATCAGCACAATTAGTATACAAGCGTATTGCCAACATTAAAAATCCACATCCGTTGGAAGCGCTGTAAATTATTGAATGGCATTAAAAAATAAGTAAAAGAAAAGTGCTGTACCTGCGGCTATATTTACCAATGGGAAATATGTATAATACTTAAATACTTTGGAACTGTTGGAAAGACTTAATAGCACAATAATCACATAAATAATTCCAAATATGACGGCTACGGGACCAACATATAGTGTTCCAATGGCGCCTGCAAGTGCATAAGCGATCAAACAAAACCAAAGAGCATTGCGTTCTCCCAATTTGGTTGCCAAGGTGTCTACACCTGATGTTTTATCGGCTTCAATATCTGGCACGGCAGAATAGGTTTGCATTGCACATGCCCATACCAAGCCACCGATAACCGCTAGCCATTCTATTTTTGTGTTTCCTGTGATTAAATATCCAATCAATCCTGGGGAAATGTAAATCGTAGACGAAAACAAAATATCCAATGGCGGTTTACTTTTGGCGCGAATTGGTCGTGCAGAATAAAACAATCCCATAAATAAAAATACCAATAATGTATAGAGTGTAGGTTTATTAATGATAAAAAGGAATGGAATAAAAGGCAACATTGAGAAGCCAATGATCATCCACAATCGTTTGTGTTTGAGTGGATTTAGAATTTGTTCATAATTGGATTTCTTATTATTTAAAATGTCAGTTTCATAATCATAAATATCATTCACACCATAAATCAAGAGATTTGCAGGAAATGAAAAGAAAATTGAGAAGATAACCAATTGAATTGTAGTGTTGGTATCGTAATAAAACGGATTGCCGGCTGCAATCATTCCTACGAGAAAAGTCCCCAAAACATACATCCAAAACCTTGGTCTTGAGATGATCAGTAGTTCTTTTATGTTCAAATTCATTTGGTAGACTTTAAAGCGATAAATTGCTTTTTGTTTAATGTTACTATTTAAAGGTTAAACAAAAATAAACATTTTCATGCAAAAACATCTGAAAACCTAAAATTAATGCATGTCTTTTGTTTGTATGTCCTAAAATAATTTGCTGAGGTTTGCTAGAGCTTTTTACGAATTTCAAAA
>JBCCLS010000724.1:0-2013 GCA_039026835.1 Bacteroidota bacterium
CAGTCTGGCTTCCGACATTCAAACCTTGGCTCCTATTGCAACAATTTTAGACAAAAAAACTACATCGCTCCGTATTTTACATATCAACAAAGTAAACAATCATCTCAATCAACACCAACAGGCAAACAAAGCATTGCTGGAAGATTTTTTAGACGGACGTAAGCATAGTTTTTTTGTCTAAAATTGTTGCAATAGGAGCCAAGGTTTGAATGTCGGAAGCCAGACTGAAATCGGTTGGAAACGCTACTTCATCAAACATTTTGTAACGTGTGTTTTCTGGAATAATTAGCAACTTGCATTTAACTCTGGTAATTACATTCTCGGCGTAGTGTCCAATCACATGCGATCGTTTGCTGGCAATGCCTTTAGCGCCCATGATGATCATATCAATTTTTTTATCTTCCACTTCTGAACGGACAGCTTCTATAAATGAATGTTTGCGAATGAGATTGTAAAAGCGATGCTTTTGTTGGGTTGAAAATGTACGGGCAATTTGCAAATGCAGGGTAGCAAACTTGTTTTGCACATCTACTTCATCTACTTCATTGACAACGTGCAACACATAAAAATTACAGCGAGCATTTTCTAAAAACTGCAACGCGTAGGCAATGGCATTCCATGAGTTTTGAGAGAAATCTGTTGGTAATAATATATTTTTCATCGCTAGATCAACATTTACTAACAAATCTAACGCGACTGTGTTTTTCAAAAAATGATATTGGTCATGTTTTGAAGAAACGTGCTGTGAAATGGTTTACATTATTTCTATCAATACATCTCTTGCAACTGCTTGTAATCAACAATTTTAATGTTTCTTCCTTCAATTTCAATGATGCCTTCTTTTTTAAAGCGCGAAAGTGTTCGGATAAGTGTTTCTGTGGCAATTCCAGCGACACTTGCCAAATCGTTTCGCGAAATTTTGATCGGATCTTCTGGATTGCGATTGAGTTTTTCTGCAAATTTTAAAATGGTAGTCGCCGTTTTTCGATGTACGGAACTGTATGCCATTTGCAGTAACTGTTCTTTGATGCCAGAAATATTGTCCGTTAACAACTGAATCAATTCTAAGGTAACTTTGTGATTTTTATCCAACACATCCATCAATTCACTTTTGGAAAGTCCCACCACTTCTGTGTCTTTCATGGCGGTCGCAGTTTCCTGATATGGCATGTTTTGCGTGAATGAAGTGTAACCAAACAAATCATCTTCTTTGTGCAAAGCTGTCGTGAGTTCTTTGCCTTGTTCGTCAAATTTGTGACATTTGACAACACCTTTGACAATCAGGTAAATATAATTGGAGTTTTGTCCTTCTTCATAGATGATTCCATCTTTTGAAAAATTATAAATAGCGCCATTGTCATCAAAAAAATTTTTCAAATCATTCAGGTTGCGTAACTGCTGATCATTGCTGTCCTGATTGCGATGTTCACGTTCATCTTGTAAAATGGCAGCTTTGGCAATACGACTTTCAATGGCACTTGTGAGTTCTTCTTCTTCAAACGGTTTGGTAATATAATCGTCGGCACCTAAATCCATTCCTTTGCGAATGTCTTGTCGTTCTGTTTTTGCTGATAAAAAGATAAACGGAATATATTTGGTGCGATTATTTTTTGAAAGTGTCTCCAACACGCCATAACCATCCAATTCAGGCATCATAATATCACACACAATAATATCTGGCGAAAGCTGTAACGCCGTTTCCACACCTTTTTTTCCATTAGGCGCAGTGGTGACGTCGTAGTCAGCAAGTTCCAACAATTCTGCTGTATTTTCTCTTAAGATGGTATCATCTTCAATTAACAAAACTTTTTTCATGCGGTGGCTGTATTCGGTATGTGTATGGTAAACGTAGACCCTTTATTTTCGGTACTTTCAAAAGAAATAGTACCATTTAAATTTTCTAAATGACTTTTCACGATATTCAATCCGATACCAGTTCCCTGAACTAGCAACGCATTCTCTGCTCTAAAATAACGATTAAATATATTTTTCTGCTCTTTTTCAGGAATTCCA
>JBCCLS010000725.1:0-2009 GCA_039026835.1 Bacteroidota bacterium
CCAAATAGAGGCGTTTATTTTCTTTTCAGAATCCTTTCAATGGCTATATTTGTCGACAATATCAACAACGCGATTGCCCCATGCGAAAAAAGATAATCTCCATATTTGTGGGATACCAAAGTTTTGAAAATCATTATGCAAGTGATTTCTTTGAAACTCCCGAAAATATTGACATGTTGGTTTGGCACAATGTGAAATCGGATGCATTGGAAAAATTGCCAAAAAACATTCAAACACAACAACTTCCAACCTTTGATTACAAAGGAAAAACGGACTTTTTGCGCTATTTGAAGGCGAAGTCAACTTTGCGGCATAATGACAAAACTCAAGCTATAAAAAACCATCTATTATATAGAGTTTCACCCGGAAAAAGCAATTTTAAAAAACAACTCAGATTTGGATTCATTAGTTTTTTGTCACGCTTTTATGCTTCCAAAAAGGGCATTCAGAAGTTAGAAGACGCTTTTTTCAAACAAACCAGAACTTCTAGTTATTACAAAGAATGTTTGGCGTATTTAATTGCGAATACTCCAGATTTGCTCTATTGTTCACATCAAGTGTCTAGTTTTTCGCTAGCGCCTGTATTGGCAGCGCGCGATTTGGGAATTCCGGTTGTGAGTTTTATTTATTCATGGGACAATCTTCCGAAAGGAAATAAAATGCTCAAAGCCGATCATTATTTTGTGTGGAGTGACTATATGAAGGAAGAAATGTCGGTGTATTATCCTGATGAAGTCAAAAAAGATAACATCATTGTCACAGGAACGCCGCAATTTGCATGTTATACCAAACCTGAATATCTAATTTCAAAAGAATTATTTCACAACGCTTATAATTTACCACTAGATAAAAAACTGCTTTGTTTTTCAGGAAATTTCACGTCTATCGGAATGGACGATCCATCATATTTAAAAGATTTGGCGGAAGCTGTACAAACATATAATCAAGCAAATACAGCTCAATATCATGTTGTTTTGCGCGCCAATCCGTCAGATTACAATCAAGGATTTCTTCCTATTTTAGAAGAATACAAAGATGTAATTACAGAAGTCATTCCGACATGGAATCATGAACAATTTCCATTGCCAGAAAGTTATACGGTCAACTCAAATTTAGGTGTTTTGTACAGTACATTGTACTATTGTGAAGCGATTTTTAACATTGGCTCCACAATGGCGTTGGATGCTATTTTACTTGGAAAACCTGCATTTTATTGTTGTTACAAACAAGAAAACGGACACAAAGACTTTGATATTGAGCGTTTGTATCAATTTGTCCATTTCAAAACATTCAAGGCGCATCCAAAAGCGGTATATCGAATCCAATCGCAAAACGAATTAGAACAACTCATAGGACAATTTGATGTCAAACAGAAAAGCAATATAGCACAACGCCTTCATTGGGCAGAAAGCCTCACCAAACATCCATTAAACGAAGTAGCTTTGCGAATGCATACTGCTTTTCAACAAATACTCAACAACACATGCATATAGGTTTTATACTTCCTGAATATCCTCATGAAAATGTAGCGACAACTGGCGGAATTGGTACGTCTGTTCGTAATGTAGCACTTTCGCTCACACGCACTGGATATACAGTTTCTGTTTTTGTATACTCACAAGATGAGACTAAAATATTCCATGACGGAGTGATTAAAGTACATAAAATACAACAACAAGTAAGCAAATTATATTTAACGTGGTATACCAATCGGAAATACATACAAAACTATATTCAACGCTATGTTGTAGAAGATACAATCGATGTTTTGGAAGCGCCAGATTGGACAGGAATAACAGCCTTTATGAAATTTTCAATTCCTTTAGTGATTCGACTCAATGGCTCTGATACTTATTTTTGTCATTTAGATGGAAGAAAAGTGAAACCAAAAAATGCTTTTTTTGAAAAGAAAGCCTTGCGAAATGCTGATAAAATTATCTCTGCGAGCGATTTTACTGCGCAGAAAACTAAAGAATTGTTTAAATTAAATACTATAATTGATACTGTTC
>JBCCLS010000726.1:0-2008 GCA_039026835.1 Bacteroidota bacterium
CTGCAACTTTGTTTACTAAAAAATATAGCGTTCATGATCTAATCTATTTTGAAATATTTGATGATATGAAGACGGCTAAAAAGAAAGAAAAACAGTTGAAGAACTGGCATAAAGACTGGAAATGGAATCTAGTTAAAAGTAAAAACGAATTATTAGAGACATTAAGTATTAATTAAAAAGATGCTGAAACAAGTTCAGCATTAGCAAGCTATGAAACGAGTACTATTCATAGATCGTGATGGAACGATCATCAAAGAACCTGCAGATGAGCAGATAGATAGTTTTGAAAAACTAGAATTCTATCCGAAAGCTTTGTCTGCATTGCGAAAAATTGCCAACGAACTGGATTTTGAATTGGTCATGATTACCAATCAAGATGGTTTGGGAACCGATGTGTATCCCGAAGATACCTTCTGGCCAGTGCACAATTTCATGTTGCAAACTTTGAAAGGAGAAGACATTGTATTTGACAATATTGTCATTGATCGCACTTTTGCCAAAGACAATGCGCCCACGCGAAAGCCGAATACAGGTTTGCTAACCGACTATTTTTCTGAACAATATGATTTGGCAAATTCATTTGTGATTGGCGATCGCTTGACGGATATCGAACTGGCAAAAAACTTAGGCGCCAAAGGAATTTACATCAACGATGAAACCTTCTTAGGAACGGACGAAATCACGGTAAAACGTTCGGAATTAGATGTATTTATTGGGTTGGAATCAAATGATTGGGATGAAATTTATGCCTTTTTAAAAGCCAAAGAGCGCAAAGCTTCCCTCACACGAAATACCAACGAAACCAAGATTCAAATCGACTTGAATTTGGATGGCACAGGAAAATCAAATATAGACACTGGCATTGCCTTTTTTGATCACATGTTAGATCAAATTGCGCGTCATGGACAAATGGATCTAGATATCAAAGTAGATGGCGATTTAGAAGTAGACGAACATCACACCATAGAAGACACAGCCATTGCCTTGGGTGAAGTATTTGCCGCAGCGTTGGGCAATAAATTAGGAATTGAACGCTATGGTTTCTGTTTGCCAATGGATGATTGTTTGGCACAAGTTGCCATTGATTTTGGAGGTCGAAATTGGTTAATGTGGGATGCAAAATTCAAACGTGAAATGATTGGAAAAATGCCGACAGAAATGTTTTTTCACTTCTTCAAATCCTTTTCGGATGGTGCAAAAGCCAATCTAAACATAAAAGCTACTGGATTTAACGAACATCACAAAATAGAAGCCATTTTCAAAGCTTTCGCAAAAGCCATCAAAGCAGCTGTCAAACGCGATGTAGAAAAAATGATTTTACCATCCACCAAAGGTATGCTCTAGGAAACATTAGATGTTAAATGTTGAATTATAAATTATGAATGTAAAAGTATTTCAAATTACAGTTTGTTAAGATTTAAACAGTGTCACTTCGAGTGAAATTCTGTAAGAATTTAGTATCGAGAAGTACTTTGAAAACATAAATAAAAAACAAATCAACAAATAAACGAATCAACAGAAAAAGACCAAACACCTAAGACCCAAAACCAAAGACCCAACAAATGAAAACCATTATCATAAATTACGGTGCAGGAAACATTCAAAGTATCAAATTTGCCTTTCAGCGCTTGGGCGTGGAAGCTGTGTTGAGCAATGATGCAGATGAAATACGAAGTGCTGATAAAGTAATATTTCCAGGCGTAGGCGAGGCGAGTAGCGCGATGCAAAAGTTGCAGGAAAGTCAATTAGATGAAGTGATTCCAACATTGACGCAGCCCGTTTTGGGAATCTGTTTGGGAATGCAATTGATGTGTAATTCTTCCGAAGAAGGAAACACGCAAGGTTTGGGCATTTTTGATACGGAAGTTGTGCGTTTTTCTGCGAATGTAAAAGTGCCACAAATTGGATGGAATACCATTCAAGATTTGAAAAGTCCGTTGTTTGAAGATGTTCGTGAAAACGAATATATGTACCTCGTTCACAGTTATTACGCAAAAAAATCGAGCGA
>JBCCLS010000727.1:0-2003 GCA_039026835.1 Bacteroidota bacterium
CTTAATTTTATGTCCATTGAGAGTGTTCTTTTTAATCCATGTTGTTTCGCTACCAAAAGAAAACATCAAAGCTATAATGAAAGTAATTTTCTTATCTTACACAAACAACTACAGTACCAATACATCATGGCTAAAAAACAATCAAGAAGAGCATTTATAGAATTGGCATTGAAAGCAAGTGCCTTTTCAATAGTAGCGCCAACACTATTAAGTTGCAATACAACCTCAGAAAAGAAGAAAAAAGTTGCCAACACCACCGCCAAAAAATTAAAAATTCTGATTCTTGGAGGAACCAGTTTCTTGGGACCACATCAAATTGCATATGCCTTACAACGCGGGCATTCTGTGTCTACCTTTACGAGAGGAAAAACAAAACCCACAATTTACACCGAACTTTTTGATCAAGTAGAACAACTCATCGGTGATCGAGAGAATGATGTAACCGCGCTCAAAAATAGAACATGGGATGTGGTCATTGACAACTCAGGTCGCAAAGTAGATTGGACAAAAAAGACCGCCAAACTACTCAAAGAAAACTGCGATTTATATCTCTATACTTCGTCTACAGGTGTGTATTATCCATACATAAAAGGCAACGCCAAAGAAAGTGATACAGTAGTGCTCGAATTGCCAGAAAACTATAATGCTGATTTTAAAATGGTGTATGAGTATGGAATTATGAAAGCCAACTCAGAATTAGCCGCGATTTCCGAATTTGGGTCTGATAAAACCATTGTAGTACGTCCTACCTACATGATCGGTCCAGCAGATAAAACCAACCGTTTTATCCATTGGCCGATACGACTGAGTCAAGGTGGAGAAATTCTCGTTCCTGGAAAGGAAACAGATAGCGTACAATATGTAGATGTGCGCGATGTTGCTGAATGGATGATTCGCCTAGCAGAAGATCAAAAAAGTGGCACTTACAATGCCGTAGGACCAAAAAATGCACAAAACATGCACTCTTTTATCGAAGAAGCTTCAAAAGCGTTTACTACGGTAGCATCCTCCTTTGTAAAAATTGATGATTACGACTTTTTAAAGGAAAATGGGATAGAATATATTGTACCGTGGATTTTACCATATCCTGATCTTTTCGGTTCTGCCAAAATCAATAATGAAAAAGCAATTACGAACGGACTCACCTTTAGAGCGTTACCACAAACCGTAAAAGACACCTATAATTGGTGGAATTCAGATGCAGTGAATCAAGAACAACGAGATGCTGTGGAACAAAACCCAAATTCTATCTTAGCCAAAGAGCAAGCCATTATTAAAAAGTGGAAAACACGGTAGTTAATAATCTGTACAACTAAAGGTATATATACAGAAAAAAGTGGCTAGTAATTCAGAAGAAGATTTGAAAATATGTGCATATATTCTCAAATATTTTTCGTTTCTTAATCTTGTATTAACTTTAAAATTTAGATTATGAAAAAAAGAAGTCTGAAAAGCTTAGCGCTCAACAAGAAGCCAATTGCAAATTTAGAAACCTCCAGAGGTGGCGCACAACCTTCAATTATGTGTCCGTCAGAAGTATGGTGTGCATCACATGAAAAAAACTGTAATTCAGAAGGTCCTGCTTGTGATTGCGGAACTACAGGAAACTGCCTTGCACAACCACTAGATGTGAGACATTAAAGAATTGAAGCTGTTTAAAAAGTACAAATTTCGTCAAACCAAATCATGTGCTGAACTCGATTCAGTATCAAGTCTAAAATGACGACTGTTAAAACTTTTTAGACAGTCTCTTTTTTTGTTCATTAAAAATAGCTTTTCAAAAGTTTATCTATCTTCCAACATATGAAACCCAGCAAAACATACCTCAAAGGAACATCAGTCTTTATAGTATCGTTGATAGTGGTTGTAATCACTACACTGACCGTGTATCTTTCTGGAATTCATTACCATCGAAGTATTACCAATAACTTTTATATTTCACTCGGAATTATTGCCATTGCTTTATTTTCATTCTTAACTTACGGATTGTACAAAGGCATTGA
>JBCCLS010000728.1:0-2000 GCA_039026835.1 Bacteroidota bacterium
CTTAAAAATGATCTTACCTGCGCGCTTTTTCTATAAAACTAGCCGATTGACTACTTATTTTTTTGGAATATTCTTTAAAATCTCCACTACATATTTCCAATATTTTTGTGCGGAAGAAATACTTGCACGCTCATCAGGAGAATGCGCTCCTAGGATGGTGGGACCAAAACTAATCATTTCCATATCTGGATAATTCGTTCCTAAAATTCCACATTCCAATCCTGCATGACACGCAGCTACATTGGGTTCAGCACCGTTGTTTAATGCTTTATACAAATCTACCATAACGGGCAAAATAGAAGCATTCATGTTCGGTGCCCATCCAGGATACGATCCTGAAAATGTAACTTCGCAACCTGAAAGTTCAAACGTGGCTCTCAGTTTGTTGGCCAAATCCATTTTTCCACTTTCCACAGAGGAACGCGTTAAACAACCTACTTTGATAGCGCCATCTTTGATGATGACACGCGCAATATTATTCGATGTTTCTACCAAATCCTCAATATCAGGACTCATACGGAAAACGCCGTTATGTGCCGCATAAATAGAACGTGTAATGCCTTCTTGTACTCCTAATTCCACCACGCCTGCTGGTGTAGCAGTTACAGTACATTCAATGTCGAGTTCTGCTTCTATGCTAGCAAATTCTTTAGTAATTGTGTCAATTTGTGTTTGCATTTCAAATTCAAAAGCTTCCTGATGTACTTTGTCAATCACGACAGTAGCTACACTTTCTCTTGGAATCGCGTTGCGCAAACTTCCGCCATCAATTTCTGCAATACGTAATCCGAAGTTTTCAAAACCATCAAACAAAAAGCGATTCATTAATACATTGGCATTTCCAAACCCTTTGTGAATGTCCATGCCGCTATGTCCACCTTGCAATCCACTAATTTTGATAGTATATCCAACTACATTTTCAGGAGTTTCTTCCACTGTGTATGCACGAGTTGCCGTAACATCAATGCCGCCTGCACAGCCAATTCCGATTTCATCATCTTCTTCGGTATCAAGGTTTAGTAAAATTTCTCCTTGTAGCAAACCGCCTTGTAAGCCCATGGCACCTGTCATTCCAGTTTCTTCATCAATGGTAAACAGTGCTTCCAACGCAGGATGTGCAATTTCTTTGCTTTCCAATACTGCCATAATTGTGGCAACGCCCAAACCATTGTCAGCTCCTAACGTGGTTCCTTTTGCTTTGACCCAGTCGCCTTCTACAAACATCTCAATTCCTTGCGAATCAAAATCAAATAGTGTATCTGAATTCTTCTGGTGTACCATGTCCAAATGCGATTGCATCACAATTGATTTTCGGTCTTCCATTCCGGCAGTAGCTGGTTTTTTAATAATTACATTTCCAACGGTATCAATGACCGTTTGCAACCCTAAATCTTCTCCGAATTTTTTCATAAAAGCAATCACGCGTTCTTCCTTTTTTGAAGGTCTTGGGACTGCATTTAAATCGGCAAATTTGTTCCAAAGTGCATTGGGTTCTAAAGTTCTTATTTCTTGACTCATTCTAATTTTTTTAATTATGAAGTACCGCAATTTTATGCGTTTCACATACAATCTACGTGACTTCGGATACAAATTTAAATTATTGACAATAAAATTGATTGCTTTTTGCGAAATACATTGCGAAATATTCAATTTACAACAAAAAACAATGTGCATCGTAGTAATAGTGATTTTGTTTTTTTACATTAGCTACGCATCATATTGTCAAATGATGTTCAAACGTATTGCCTATGACTAAGAGAACAAAAATCCTGATTGCCTTATCTTTTCCTGTACAATTCCTTCTTATCAAAGTACTTAGTTACTATCCTGAGTTTGTAGAAACCTACTACAGCAACGGATTGTATCCGTATATGTCCAAATTGTTTCGAATTGTTTTTGGCTGGATTCCATTTTCTATTGGTGATATTTTTTATACCATTGCCATCATTTTAATTATTCGTTATCTGTATAAAAACGTGCGTAAATTTCGTAAGGAATAC
>JBCCLS010000729.1:0-1999 GCA_039026835.1 Bacteroidota bacterium
GTGGACCGTTGCCTTTTTCCGCCATTGCGAAGAAAGGAATTCAAATGGTCATTGAAATGGTTTTTGGCATCAATCCTAGTCAGGAAAGTTTATTAAAACACGCACCAGATGAAGCACACAAAATAGATGGTGCTGAGCATCATTCTTGGTGGGAACATTTGAAAGATAAGTTTTTATCCATGACCGAGAGTTTCGTGAAACACGAAGCCAATAGCATGTTAGATTATGTTTCTGAGTTGCTTCACAATATGAGCAATTCCGACGATCCGGCAGAACGTTCGCAACATCACTCCGCAATCAATGAAATTCTTGATAAAGTCTCCAAGTGGATTGGAAAACTAATTACAGCCATTTCTAATGATAGTGAATATGTGTATTGGTTGTCTGTATTTGCTGAATTTGGAATTGTAAATCTAAAAGGAACTTTACAAGATGTATACAATCCAGATACACACGAAATGAATTATGAGAGCATTAATCATTTAGACTATAGAGAATGGCTTCAACATCACGGAGCAAGCGAAATGCTCTTAAGTTCGGCCATGGTTCGATTTTTATACACAGGAACGTTTCACAACATTACAGGCGCTACACAGCAAGGAAGTTTAGCGGCTGGTGTGGGACTTCATTTTTTAACACTTTCCATGGGATACAAAGGTTCTTTCGTGTGGAAATTTAAAGCAGGAACTGCTGATACGATGATTACGCCGATTTATTTAGTTCTCAAAAATAGAGGTGTAAAGTTTAAGTTTTTCAACAAAGTAGAACAAGTACATTATTCCAATACAGGTTCCATAGAAAAAATTTCCATGGCAGAGCAAGTAACGCTAAAGGATGGAACCTACAACCCAACCTACGAATTCAAAGGAATAGAAGTGTGGCCAGGTGAGCCATTATACGATCAAATTGTGGATGAGGAAGCTAAAAAGCTCAAAGAAGGCGATTACGATTTGGAAGAAGCTTGGTGTGGTTGGGAAAATGCTAGACAACTTACGCTAGAAAAAGGAACGGATTTTGATTATGCCGTACTCGGAATTCCGATTGATGTGTTGGGTGGTGATGAAGGAATCTGCAAAGAAATTATTGCCAATAACGAAGCGTGGAACAATATGTATACTCATGTAAAAAGTATTCCAACTATGGGCATGCAATTGTGGATTAAACCTACGTTAAAAGAACTAGGAATGAATTTACAAGATTGGGGATTCCCAGAAGGTTCGCTGCCAAATTTGGTGACGTATGCAGATCCGCAGTATTCCTACATTGATATGTCGCAAGTGATGCCTTTTGAAGATTGGAATGAAGATAACAAACCTGGCGTATTAATTTATTACACAGGTTCTTTCCTCGATCCTGAAGTTGTACCGCCGTATTCCGATCACAACTATCCGCACCAGCAAAAAGAACGTGTTATGCGTATTTCGGAGCAATGGTTGCGTGACAAAATGGGTTGGTTTTTCCCAAATGCGACTACGTTAGAATATCCTGAAGGAATGAAGTTTGACGTCATTTATGACTTTGGAAAGAATGCCACTACCGATTATGGTAAGCTACAAACACAGTTCTTCCGCGCTAATGTCAATCCGACAGATCGTTATACATTGTCACTTCCGGGAACCAATAAATACCGTTTGAAGACGCATGAAACTGGATTTGACAATTTAGTCATTACAGGCGATTGGATTAATTTCGGTGTGAACGTTGGCTATTACGAAGGCGCGATTGTTTCAGGTTTACAAGCCGGACAAGCCATTCGATTTAAATTAGGTTTATCTGTAGAAACGGAGATTTTTGCAGGTGTGAAGCTGTAAATACGAATGTACATATACCAAGAAGGTTATCTAAAAAGTCAAAAAATATTAGGCAAGTCCTGACTGACGTTTTAGATAGCCTTTTTTAATGTTGACTATTTGCTAGAATGCTGTTGGTAACAGTATGATGTAAATTTTAATACGCTGATATTAAGTTCTTTTTCTATTAGAATTTTTTCTGATAGTAA
>JBCCLS010000730.1:0-1998 GCA_039026835.1 Bacteroidota bacterium
AAAATAGTGTTTGGCAGTGCATATAGAATGAGATAAATAATATCTTTTGGCTGTAATTTTAACATGATTGTTGTTTTAATGTATTGCTTAATTAAAAGATGTTTCTAAAATGCGTACTAATGCTTCCGGATGATCATATATGAAAAAGTGATTTCCTTCCCACACTTCGTGGTTGCAGTAGCTTGCGGTAAATCGTTTCCAATTGTCCAAACGATCACTGCACTTTTCTTCCGAACCCATAACTGTTTTTATCGGTGTTTTGATCACCACATTTTCTGAGGGAAGTCCTTCTTCAATTACTTGAAAATCTGCGCGAATAAGCGGACTGAAAAAGGTATATAGCTCTTCGCTTTCTAACACTTCTTCAGAAACACCGCCAAGTTTTCGCAATTCCTTTTTGAGTTCTTCATCATTCATTAAATGACGTTTTTTTCCTTCTTCCTCCTCATCTTTTACGCCCAATCCAGGACTTCCTGTAGTGATGAGTGTTTGCGGATACTGCGATAAATTTTCCAGTTTTTTGGTGACAAATAGTCCCAAGACAGCGCCCATACTGTGTCCATAGACAATAAATGGCTGATCGTTTCTTTTTGATTGTATTTGTTGTACATAATCGTCAATAGCGTCTTCACTGTTGGTGAGCAATTGTTCGGTAAAACGCTTGCCGCGTCCGGGAAGTTCTAAGGTGTGGACTTCAAAAATTTTAGAAATTTTGTCCTTCAAAAATACAAATGAATGTGTGCTCCCGCCTGCGAAGTGCAACATAAATATTTGTGGTTTTTGATATATCATTTTGGTATGCTTTAGTGTTAAAAATTTATTGAATGTGTAAATGCAATTGTTCGTCAGGTTTGAAAAAATTCTGTTGAATGCAATGTGCAATTATTTTTGAGTAATACATGACATCAGGTTCAAAGGCAAATCCAATACGCGCTAAAAATGCGGCTGTCTTTTTTGTTTGAATGGAATAATGTGTGTATGCTTCTATGTTTTGTTCGCGCTGCTGTGCAATTCCGAAAAACGGAATTTTATGTGTGTCTGTTTCGGAAATAACTGTTGCAATGCGTTCTTCAAATGTAGTTTGTGCCACAGGATGAATGGTAATATTGTTATCCTGAAAAGCCGCAACTACGTTCTCTAGTGTTAGGTTTTCAAACTTGTACAAATGAAAAGTTTGCAAGGTTTGGTGTGTGTGCGTTGAAATTTTATGTATTGCTTTCGCGATTTGATCTACAGGTGAAATTTCAATGTTTCGTTCGTAATTTTCTGGATAAATTCCAGAATTGTACAACGATTTAAAGAGCAAATACACAATGTTGTTTTCTATGTTCTTCTGAAAATTTCCTTGTGAACTATCGCCACCCAAATTCCCCAATCGCAAAATATTGATCGTCATATTATCATTTTCTTGCTCGTGCAGGTATTTTTCCGCGTTGAATTTGGACGCACTGTAAATGTAGGTACCAAACTTTTGTCCCAAGTCTAAATCAGTTTCGTTGTAATTGATTTCGTCTACATTTTCAATGTAAGAACCTGAAACAGCAACCGAAGAAACATGCGTAAAGTTTGGAATTCGTTGTGCTTTTGCCCATTCAAACACATGTTTGGTTCCTTGGAAATTAATCAGTTCTGAACGTTCCTTTTTTCCATAATGATTCACTGCTGCTGCGGTATGATACACGACATCAATTTGACCCAATGTAGCAACAACATCAGGTGCAATGCTCAATCCTGCTACTGTAATGTCACCTTCCACTATGTGAATTCTGCTTTTATCTGCTGTTGCTAGCGCATCGTTTCCAAAATAAGACGCATAGTTTTCAAATACACGTTCCGAAGCACTCATCGTTGCTGACGCTCGTACCAAGATAAACCGGAGCCTTCGACGTAAATAAAGGAAAAACTGCGAAGCTAGTGACGAAAGATTCATCAAGATATTTGCTAATCGAATCTTTTGTTGATTCAGGAAACTCCGAAAGATCCCCCGAGAAATAAACG
>JBCCLS010000731.1:0-1996 GCA_039026835.1 Bacteroidota bacterium
AAAATGAATCTGATGAAAAGTTGATACAGCAATCCATCAAGCAGAATGAAAAACCATATCGTGTGCAAATTGGTGATTTGTTGTCAATAAACATTAAATCTGCTGATGCTAAATTGGTTGCATTATTTCAACCTGTTGATAATGGAAATAATGGAACCATCAATCAATCAGAACAAACTCTATATTTTAATGGCTTTACGGTCAACAAGCACGGGAATATTGAAATTCCAATTCTTGGGGAAATTAATGTTCTAGCGTTTACGCTTGATGAAATAGAAGATGTCATTAAAAAGAAACTACTTGAAGATTATTTTAATCAGGAAGAAGATGTTTTTATTGTAGTAAAATTAGCAGGATTACGCTTTACAATTATCGGAGAAGTTGCCAGTACAGGAATTTATACGCTCTTTCAAGATCGTGTAAACATTGTGGAAGCATTGGCTGGCGCAGGTGATATTTCAACAGTAGGAAACAGAAAAGATGTATTGATTATCCGTCAATATCCACAAGGACAAAAAATACATCATATTGACTTAACAAGTATTGACGCATTTAATTCTCCATATTATTACATTCAACCGAATGATATGATATACGTAAAACCATTGAAGCAAAAATCATTGGGAACAGGAACTACCTTAGTACAATCAATCACAACTGTCGTGACCGTATTGTCGTTGGTGACAAGTGTATTAGTTTTGTCTAGAAATTTATAGGATTATGAAGGAGGAATTTGACGAATTAAAATCACAAAATTCTTTTGATATCAAAGCTCTCGCTTTTAGAGCGCTTAACTATTGGTATCTGTTTGTGATTGCTTTAGGAATTGCTTTTGTCATAACGTATTTCTACAACAAGCAACTTGAGCGTATTTACAAAGTAGACAGTTTAATTTCCATAAAAGAAGAGCAAAATCCGTTCTTTTCCTCAAGCATGAATCTTACATTCAATTGGGGAGGCGCAAGTGACAAGGTTGAAACTGTAAAAATTACTTTAAAATCAAGAACGCATAATGAAAATGTGGTGCGTCTTTTACAAACATACATACATTACAAAGAAGAAGGTGAATATCGTTTGATGGACATACACACGGAATCTCCTTTTGTGATTAGTATTGATGAAAGTCATCCGCAACTTTTAAATACGCCGATTAAAATTGTTTTTAGTAACGAAAACGAATATACCGCAAGTATTGATTTTGTAGAAGATGAGAATTATAGGAACATAGAATACAAACGAAATAAAATTTCAAAAAGTGTACCTGCTGCAACTACCTATTCAAAAAGCTTTAATGTAAATACAGAAGTCGTTTCTGATTATTTTAAGTTTGCGTTGTCGCCTCGTGTAGGCAATGAAATTGAAATCAATAAGCCATATTATGTCTATTTCACAAGCTTAAATGAGGAAATAGCAAAATATAGAAAAATCAGTATCGGTTTAAAAGTTCAAGGCGCTTCCATGTTAGAATTAAGTCTCACAGGTCCAAACAGGGCAATTTTGGCTGATTATTTAAACATGACCACTGAAACATTGAAGAAAAAGCAATTAGAAGAAAAAAACCAATTTGCAACAAATACACTGGAGTTTATTGCTAAAATGATTTCTGGCGTAGAAGATTCGCTTCGAAAAGATGAGCAAAAACTAAAAAAATACAAGCAAGACAATAAGGTATTTAATCCATCTCTAAAAGGAGAAGAAGTTTTTGATCGAATGAATCAATTGAGTGTAGAGAAAAATAGATACTCATTAAAGCTTCAATACTACAAACTTTTAGAAGATTATTTGTACAACAGTACTGATTTTAGATCCTTGCCAGCACCAGCTTCTTCGGGAATTGATGATATTAATATTGTAGACAATGTATCAAAAATTGTAGGATTGTCTATCCAAAGAGCCAAGCTAGCAGAAACCGTAAAAAACGAAATATTTTTTAGAGAAATTGATCAAGATATTGAAGCAACAAAGCGTGTGTTGCTTGAAAATGTAAAAACAGCAC
>JBCCLS010000732.1:0-1995 GCA_039026835.1 Bacteroidota bacterium
GTTGTTTTTCCTGAACCTGTAGGGCCTGAAATGAGGATAATCCCATTCGGTTTTTTGATAATTTCTTTATAAGTATATAATTCATCACGCGAAAAGCCTAATTCTTCTAAATTGATATGATTGGCGTCTTTACTTAGGATTCGAAGCACCATTTTTTCTCCATGAAGTGTTGGCAGCGATGACACTCGGATATCAAATTCGCCTTGCGCATTATTGATCGTGATACGTCCATCTTGCGGCAACCGTTTTTCTGAAATATCTAGTTGTGCTTTGATCTTGATTTTATTGATGATGACAGGATATTCAGCTAGTGGAATTACGTATTGTTCTTTGAGTTTTCCATCGAGTCGAAACCGAATTCTACAGGAATGTTCATAGGGTTCAAAATGAATGTCACTACTTCCGATGTTTTTGGCTGCCATGATAATTTTCTCTAAAAAATCATCTGTATAATGCAATGCTTCTGCCTTGCTATTGGCGGTTTTTCGAAAATTTGTGGTTAAGTATTTTTCAATAACTGCCTCAGATGCTAACTCTAAAGAAATCTCTTTGTCAAAAACAATAGCCAGTTCTTTACGCAAAGATTCATCCACAACAGTAGATTTGAACGTCAATATCTCATTTTCATATTTAACAGGAATCACACGATAATGATACGCTTGTGAACTGCTGATCAACTGCTGCAAGGAAACGTGTATGGTATAGTCTTGCACTTCCATTACATGCTGTACATATTCGTTAACAATCCTGTCCAATACAGCAAATAGATTCCGAGATAAAATAAACTCATGTATCCTGCGAGTGGCACTGATGGAGTTTTCATCTTAGACTTTAATACAAAGTGCAAGATTAGAGAAAACAATAAGGAAAATGCAAAAAAGATAACAAACGTAATGCTCGGAAAAGCAGTACATAATGCTAGGAATAACAGTGCATCACCCAACCCAAATACAGCTAGTAAATTGGTTTTTAGTTTCAATTTTGCATAGGTTTGAAGCACAAGTAAAACTGTGAGCATGCTTGCCAAATTTATGAATGTTGTTCTCCAAAAAAACTCAGCAAACGTATGTGAGAAATATAGATATCCCGCAGTTCCGGTGACTATTGGAAATAGAAACCAATACACACTTCGTTCTTTTATATCTTGGTAAAAAATACTCATGAGTGTTAGGATTAATATGATTTTTACGACAATGATCAATCTTTTACAATTTCTTTGGGATTGCCTTTTTCGTCAATTTCCCAAACATTCATGATTCCGTCTCCATCGAAGTCCTCTATTGCTTCGGCGCGTGCTTTGAAAGTACCTCCATCAGCTGCAGTAATTTCATAGGAATAACGTGCAGTTCCACCTTTGTTAGTTGTTAATGGCACTTCATAATCAATCTCGTTAAAATCGTTTGAATACCGTGAATACAAATAGCGATACTGCGTCTGCATTGAGTGAATCGCTTTAAGCTGTAGTTGTGCTTCTGTAGCTTTTGCCCTTGAGATATACGGCATTAAATTAGGCAATGCAATCAGTAGCAAAATTCCAATAATGGCTAAAACTATTAGGATTTCTTGCAGGTTAAATGCTTTGACTTTGTGCATTGAAAGTGAATATTTTATAAGCTTCATATATGGTATTTCTACGTCTATTTGTGTGTTGAATGTGTTGGATTTTATGGGGATTATTCAACATAACTAAAATAGTATTTGCGCTGCTAGATTTTGTGACGCTTATGTATTTTTTGGGTTGAGAATTTTGGGTAAGAGGACGTTGAAGGGATGAAAAACTAGTAATTACTAAAGTTGTAAATTGACGTTTTCGTGTACGGAAAAATATGTCTGTAATTCAAAATACTATTTAAAAAATAAAGAGTAACACCAAAAAAATGATATTACTCTTTACTACAAATTTTTAATTTTTATTGAATTTGCTTAACTATTTCATTTACAAAATGATACCTTGCACGAGGTGAATTATTTTCAAATAGTCTTGAAGACAGAAAC
>JBCCLS010000733.1:0-1986 GCA_039026835.1 Bacteroidota bacterium
AAAGAATTACAGCATTACATTATCAAAATAAAATTCTAGAGAAACTTTAAATTAAGCGAAATAATCTAAAAGCAAAGCGATCAAGACTCCAAAAGCGAAGCGATCTCAAAGCAATAGCGATTTAGAATCTAACAGCGAAGCAAGTCTAAACTACAGTCTATACGTCAACCCAATTTGAATGACCGCATTTTTTCCTTCTAAGTTTGGCGCTCTGTCTTCGTCAAACATGTCTGCCAATCCAAGATTGTAACGGGCTTCAATGCCAAAATTTTCCATGATATTCACACCAATACCGCCGTTGATTCCAAAGTCAAAGTTTTTGAAATTGTCTTCGAATTCGTGAATTTTCACACCTACTTGCGGACCAACTTGAATGTTTAGGAATTCTGTCACTTCATACTTTATCATTAAAGGAACTTGTAAATAATCTGCGCGTAATCCTTCCTCTTTGGCGCCTTGTGCAGAATATAAAAGTTCTGGCTGAAAGCGTATATCACCTGCGAGATGCATATCAAGAAAGAATCCTGCCACAAATCCGATTCTAGCATCGTTTAAACCACTTTGAATGTCATCTAAATTGCTGCCACTGTAGTTAGAGAGATTGATTCCCGCTTTGAATCCGTAACGTGTTTCTGTATCTCTGCTGACATACTCTTTTTCGTCTTTTTCTTCTTCGTTTATTTCAGTTTCTTGAGAAAAAGTAAGGCTTGTACATAATAAAAACGAAAGCAGGAGTAGTTTTTTCATCTGTCTATTTTTTGGTTAGTTAGTTCAGAGTCCAATAGAGAACTTATTGATTTTGAGTTATATTCTAAAAATAATTATCTCCTATTCAAAAACTCAAAATATTCGTTCCTAATTTCTGTTTTTTCGATGTTTCGAAGTATAATGTCTTTATAATACCATCTGCCAGTCCAATTTTAGGCACATAAATCTTACGCGCGCCACTCCATTTGCAGGCAGAAAGGTAAATTTGTGTCGCAGGAATGATAACGTCTGCTCTATCCGGATTCAATCCCAATTCAGAAATACGTTCCTCATACGACAAACTGTATAAGAATTGATATTGCGCATTTAAGTATATATACGACAGCGGTTCTCCAATGGGCGTTCCCGACATTTTGTATAATTTATTGATGTTTCCGCCAGAACCGATCAACGATAAGCGTTTTAAATCTTTTGTATTGCGCTTGATCCATTTTTCAACCGCTTTCCAATCGTCATCAGTAATCATTTTATTTAGCAAACGCACAGTTCCAATTTTGAAAGAACGCGATGTTTTTATTTTTCCATTTGAGAAGATGGTCAGTTCTGTACTTCCACCACCAACATCCACGTAGAGATAATCTTTTTCTTTGGCGATAACATCATGAAGATCGGTAGACGCAATGATTTCTGCTTCACGCTTTCCATCAATAATATCAATATTGATATCTGCTTTCTTTTTGATTTTTTCAACAACAGCCGAACCGTTTTTTGCATCGCGCATAGCAGAAGTAGCACACGCCATATACCGTTCAACACCATGAACATCCATCAATAAACGGTAGGATTTCATCGCATTGATCATGCGTTCCATGTTGTTTTTAGAAATTTCTCCATTGGTAAACACGTCTTGTCCCAAACGAATTGGCACACGCACCAACGAGCTTTTTTTAAATTTTGGTTCTTTGTTTTCCTCTTCAATTACATTTGCAACTAACAATCGTATAGCATTGGATCCAATATCAATTGCAGCAAATTTTCGTATTCTCAAAATGGGTGTATTTTTATTTTAATTTGATAATTTTTCTAAATAGTAATCGTAAGTAGCAAATTGTGAGCGCACTTTGATCAGCTTATTTTTGCGATATGCATTGTCTTGTTTTTCAGAAAATACGCGTGCTTTCACATTATCACTCCAACCAATATCAAAGGTATCTAGCAATTCTTTTTTGATATCTTCGTCGTATATTGGACAGGTTACTTCTACTCGTTTGTCTATAT
>JBCCLS010000734.1:0-1985 GCA_039026835.1 Bacteroidota bacterium
TAACAGATAAAGATTGGAACACTGTTTTGAGGGAATATATTCCCAAGTTTATCAATGCTTCTAATGAACTTGAATTTGAAATCGCAGCATTACATATCATAGGAGACGTAAAAGATACACACGCTGGTTTATGGGGTGGAGGAGATCAGTTTAACAAAATGTTAGGAAGGAATACAGCTCCATTCAAAGTATCTTTTGTGGAAGACCAGTTGGTAGTCGTTAAATATTACAATCCAGAATACAAAGAAGCTTCAAAAGTAAAGAGAGGTGATATTATTACACATATCAATGGCAAATCTGTGGAAGCCCTCAAAAAAGAATTATACCCTCATCATACAGCTTCTAATGAGCCGACACGCGATAGAAATATTGCTAGAAACATCTTTCGTTCTCCAGAAGAAGAAATAGAGATTACCTATCTATCTGACGGAAAAAAGCAAAATCATACACTTCCGTTATACGGTTTTAAAGCGCTAGATATCTATAAAAAGAATGCGACAGAATGTTACAAACTGCTAAACAAAGATATTGGATATGTCACGTTGGAAATTATCGAACAGGAAGATGTTGCAGAGATCAAACGACTTTTTAAAAATACCAAAGGAATCATTATAGACATTCGTAATTACCCTAACACATTTGTACCATTTTCTTTAGGTTCCTATTTTATGTCCAAACCTACAGTTTTTGTGAAGTTTACAAGGATGAATCCAAATAATCCAGGCGAATTTACAATGTCTGAGCCTCTTAAAATTCCGAGTGGAAAAGAGACGTATAAAGGGAAACTTGTGGTATTAGTCAATGAAACTACGCAAAGTAGTGCTGAGTATACGTCTATGGCGTTTCGAGCAGGAGATAATACCACTATTGTGGGAAGTACGACTGCTGGAGCAGATGGAAATATGTCGTATATCCATTTACCAGGTGGATTGCGTACAGGAATTTCGGGTCTTGGAGTATATTATCCCGATGGAGGTGAAACACAACGTATCGGAATTGTTCCTGATGTAGAAGTAAAGCCTACAATTAAAGGAATTAAAGAAGGAAGAGATGAAGTATTGGAAAAAGCAATACGAATCATCCAAAAAGAAAAATAATGTAACTTTGTTAGAAAGAAAAATTGTAACGTATGAAATTAGACATACTGGCAATAGGAGCGCATCCTGATGATGTAGAATTGGGTTGCGGCGCGACCTTGGCAAAAGAGATTTCAAAAGGGAAAACTGTTGGAATTCTCGATTTAACACGTGGCGAATTGGGCACACGCGGCTCTGCTGATTTGCGGGATATAGAAGCAGCAAATGCAGCAGAAGTCTTAGGAGTTGCTGTTCGTGAAAATTTGGCATTTGCTGATGGATTTTTTCAAAATGACAAAGCGCATCAACTGGAAATCATCAAAATTTTACGAAAATACCAACCAGACATTGTGTTGTGTAACGCGATAGACGACAGACATATTGATCATGGAAAAGGCAGTAAATTGGCAAGTGATGCGTGTTTTTTGAGCGGATTGTTAAAGATTGAAACGGAATTGGATGGCAAATTACAAGAAAAATGGCGACCAAAACATGTATATCATTACATTCAATGGAAAAATATAGAACCCGACTTTGTGGTAGATGTTTCGGGTTTTATTGACAAAAAGCATGCAGCGGTAATGGCGTATAGTTCGCAATTTTACGACCCAAATAGCAATGAAGCAGAAACACCAATAACAAGTAAAAACTTTATAGATAGTATTCATTATCGCGCTCGTGATTTGGGACGACTCATTGGAACAGAATATGCGGAAGGCTTTACCGTAGAGCGTTTTGTGGCAGTAGATTCTTTAGATGATTTGATATAATATAGTTTGGAGGCACAAAAGTATTCATATGATCCATTTCAATTACAAAATTCGCCAGCACCGCAGCGATTTTCATTGCAAGAGAAATTAATTGCAGTTGTATTGGCAATAATCTTTATGGCAATACCACTGTATGAAA
>JBCCLS010000735.1:0-1969 GCA_039026835.1 Bacteroidota bacterium
AAGAAATCACTATGTAGTTTATAATTCAATGAAAAATAACCAATTGTCAGTTCGAGCATTGCTGTAAGCACCGAACGAAGTTCATGAGAACAGTTAAGAATTAGTATTTTATAAGGAATCTCGACTGCGCTCGATTTGACATGTAGTATAAATTATTCATAATCAAATATGTAAATAAAATTTATGTCGAACTCACGTTAACATAAAATAACAGACGCTACTGAAACGTCATCTTTTGTCAGATGGCGTTTTTTTTATGTAACAAAACAGCTCTTTTTTAGACTTGTACTAATGATTTAAAAAGATCATTTTCGTATGAAGCAGACAGTCATCATATTTCTTTTACTAATACATACTGTTCCCTGTTTGGGGCAGAAAAAGCATGCTGCTACATTCACAAAGTTGCTCAATGCTGAAATCGCCAAAGAAAACATACACAACCTTTTTTTACACGTACATTCACCTTCTAAAGAAATTGATTTTCAATATGCTACGGGAAGTTTCCAAAATAATGATACAATTACACCTGCAACACCTTTTTATTTGGCGAGTATTGGAAAAACCTTTACAGCGACTGCCATTGGCATCTTAAAAGACCAAGGAAAACTAGCGTTTACAGATAAAATCAATCTACATCTTTCAGAAGAAATTCTAGATAAATTACATGTTTTTGAAGGTGTTGACTATTCAAATGACATTACCATTGCACAGCTGTTACAACACACTTCGGGTTTGCCCGATTATTTTGAAGGCACTACTGTAGATGGTTCGCCAAATATGATGAATCTCCTATTCCAACATCCAAATAAACACTGGAAACCTACGGAATTGATTCAATTCGCAAAAGAAAAAATGAAACCGTTATTCGCTGCTGGAAAAGGCTACAATTACACAGACACAGAATATGTCTTGCTAGGTTTGATTATTGAAAACATAAGTGGTTTGGAGCTGCACGACTTCTTCAAAGAATACATTTTCAAATCGTTACAACTGCAACACACATACATGAATTTGCGCTCCGCTCCTATCAAAGAAACTCCTAAAATGGCAGAAATATATGTCGGTTCGTATGAAATTGCTACTTTTCAAAGTCTCACTGCTGATTGGGCTGGCGGCGGACTTGTCTCAACGACGCATGATTTGATACAGTTCCAAAAGGCACTTTTCAATGGAAAATTAGTAAAAAGAGAAACATTAAAAGCCATGCAACAATGGACAGCAGAAACACAAGGCATGTATTACGGATTCGGTTTGCGAAAAGTGGTATTGCAAGAACTCAGTAGCAACTTTCCTACTCTAGAACTCATTGGGCACTCTGGTAGTACTGCATCATTTTTGTACTATTGCCCAAGTTTAGATGTTTACATCGCTGGAACGCTCAATCAAGTAGAAGCGAATAAAGATGCGTTGATTTTGATTGCGAATATTTTAGCAACAATTCATTGACTATAAAATAACCACTAATAAGAATTTATTATTTTTTACGAGGCTTCACAATCCAATCTGGTAGTGCTTTTGTTGTCGTATCAGCGTCTTTTGGAAGTTTTTTATAATACGAAAAACCGCGCTTAGAATATCCTTCAAACATTTCTAGAAGGTATTTTAAATTATTCTCATCCTTCAATCTGATAGGATTGATCTTATTCGATAATCCTCTTTTATAATAATAAATTGCTCTGGTAATATGTGTTGCTTGATCCATCAACGGCTTGTCTTTGTCATACACCATAAAGAAAATCATATGCTTGTTATGATCCATAACGCCTAATGAAAGTATATTGAAGACACCTTCTGTCTGTAAAAATTTTTTATATTTTGTTTGATCTTTTTTATCTGCATGACGAACCAATGTTTTTATAGCATTCTTTTTTTGCTCTTCATAAGAAAGCTTCCCATCAAAATGATCTTGGATGATCAGGTAAATTTTTAAATCATCATTGTAATCCTTTATGTTCTCTTTATACTTTTG
>JBCCLS010000736.1:0-1965 GCA_039026835.1 Bacteroidota bacterium
AACGAAAACCTGTTTTTATTCTATGAAAACTGGGAAAATCGTGAATTATGGCAACAGCACATGCAAAATGATCACTTAGCCGAATATATGAAAGTTACAGACGGTGCGGTAGCTTCTTTTGAATTAAATGAAATGACCGTCATTGGATAAACCTATGAAAACATTGAAAATCTGGATACTACTTGTGGCAGGATTGTTTTTTTCTTGTGAAAATACTACAACGAAAACTACAAATTCACCTGAAAAAATCGAAAACCCAACAAATAAAGTCATGTTAAGCTCCGAAATTGCTTGGCAAAAGCTAAATCCTGCACGCGGTGATAAAAGTCCGCAAGCAGGAACCATTTGGGGCGATCGAAAAGGCACAGTCGCGACTGGATTTTTAGCAAAATTTGTGGATGGTTTTTCATCACCGCCACACATTCATAATGTTACGTATAGAGCCGTGGTGATCAAAGGTTTGATACATAACGACGATCCAACTGCTGCCAATATGTGGATGCAACCGGGAAGTTTCTGGACGCAACCCAAAGGCGAATCACATATTACTTCTGCCAAAGGTGAAGAAAATATTGCCTATGTAGAAATTGATCGCGGACCGTATTTAGTCAAACCCGTAAGTGAAGCATTTGACACAGGTGAAAAGCCGGTAAACATTGACGCTCCCAACATTATTTGGCTTGACAAATCTACTGTAAATCGGATTCAAAACAGCAATGCGAGTATCAGTTACTTATGGAAAAAAGAAGATTTACAAGGTTTATTCGTAAAGCTCCCCAAAAGTTTTAAAGGAACATTAAAAAATACAGGAACTACTTTTCATGCAGTCATCATCAAAGGAAATGTAAGCTATACAATGCCATTAACAGGAGAAGTCAAAACCTTAGATGCAGGAAGTTATTTTACTGCCACAGACACCGCAATTCACGATCTTTCCAATAAAAATGACGAAGAAGTTATCGTGTACATCCGCACAAATAATACTATTAACATTAACGAATAAAAACAAAAAAATGAAAGCCATAGGATACAAAGAATCATTACCGATAGACAATGAGAATTCATTACAAGATATCGAGTTAGACACACCAAAAGCTACAGGAAAAGACTTGCTCGTTCAAGTAAAAGCAATCTCCGTAAATCCCGTAGATTATAAAATCAGGCAAAATGTGGCACCTGAAAATGGCGAATGGAAAGTCATTGGTTGGGACGCCGCAGGAATTGTGACAGCAGTAGGCGAGGAGACAAGCTTGTTCAATATAGGAGATGAAGTCTATTATGCTGGCGATTTAACACGTGCTGGGAGCAATGCCGAATTTCAATTGGTTGACGAACGTATTGTTGGGAAAAAGCCACAAAGTGTATCATTTAGTGAAGCCGCCGCTTTACCGTTAACTTCGCTCACTGCGTGGGAATTGTTGTTTGATCGCATGCAGATTGAAACAGACAATCCAAACAAAAGCATTTTAGTCATTGGTGCCGCTGGTGGCGTAGGATCAATCATGGTGCAACTCTTGAAACAACTCACAAAATTGACCATTATCGGAACTGCTTCTCGCGAAGAAACTACCTATTGGTTAAAAGAATTAGGAGCTGATCATGTGATCAATCACAGGAATAAATTAAGCGACGAATTTTCAAAATATGAATTATCTGAGCCAGATTATATTGTGAGTCTAAACGCAACCGATCAACACAAAGATGAAATCGTAAAAATCATCAAGCCACAAGGAAAATTTGGCTTTATCGACGATCCAAAAGGTGGTTTTGACGCAACTATTTTTAAAATGAAAGCTGTTTCCACACATATTGAATTCATGTATACGCGCTCCATGTTTCAAACAGAAGATATGATTGAACAACACAACATTTTAAATGAAGTTTCCAAATTGATTGATGCAGAAACTATCACAACAACCGTCGGAAATCATTTTGGAACCATCAAAGCAGCAAACTTACGAAAAG
>JBCCLS010000737.1:0-1962 GCA_039026835.1 Bacteroidota bacterium
CAAATTGATACATTAAAAAACGTCAGTTCGAGTGTTTTTATGGAGTGAAGCGAAATAAAAATGTATCGAGAACTACTTGTTAGCGCTATTTTAAAATCAATTCCTAATAATTTTACTATCTTGTTTTCACAAAAAAATCAACTTGTATATGGCTATCAATTATTCTTTTGGTCTTCCACTCAAACATAACTTCGCTGAATTTATCTATTATCAAGGATTGTTTTTACCACATGAAATTGATCGCATCTTGAATTTTTGGGACGATGACAAAACCATCAAAGCAACCCTTGCCGGAGACAACAAATACGATGACGAATTGCGCAAAAGTTCTGTTATGTTCATTGACAATACAGCTGAGAATGATTGGATTTATAGCAAACTCGCTAATATTGCCATGGCGTGCAACAATGAACGGTATTGGTTTGACTTATTAGGTTTTCATCAAGAATTACAGTTGACAAGATATAGCACTGGCGATTTTTTCGATTGGCATCTTGATTTTGGCGCAGGAGAAATTTCAGCACGAAAACTCAGCATGACCATTCAACTGTCCGATCCTGATGCTTATGAAGGCGGCGATTTGGAATTTATGATTAATCAAAAAGTAGTGAAAGCACCAAGAGAAAAAGGAACAATTGTTGTATTTCCATCGTTTATCATGCACCGCGTGACCGAAATTACCAAAGGAACACGCCAATCCATTGTCGGTTGGGTTTCGGGGCCGCCGTATAGATAATCAAAACACGTTTCTTTTCATGAAAAAACTACTGTTTCTTTTCTGTATACTTGGCTGTTTGCTGTGTCAAGCACAAGATTTAAATGAGCTATTTGCGAATTGCCTCATTTCAGATACAGAAAGCAATATCAAACGCGCCAGTCCGATATTCATTACGGAGATTGATGAAGAAAATAATCGCATCAAAACCAATTATTCAACACTACAGAATCTTTTGATAGAAGCCACTGGAAACCAATCGTGGTTTATTACTCAAAGTGAAGAAGCATCAACCATTGTGGGCATTAAAAATGTGGATGTAAAATCGGGTTGGATTACGCTGGGCGATACGTATGAAGGCGTATTTAACATGGACGAAGGCGAAACACTGGAATTTTTCAATCCGTTTATCAACTATCAAATTATCAGAGATGAACCGTTGTTCAAACCGTATCCCACACACATTCAAGATGAATACATCAATTACATTCAAGCTGGCGGAATTATCCAACGTGGAGCAAATGATTATGTATTGCTAACGCCCGTTGTGTTTGGTGCGCATAAAAAGAGAGCGCTCTATTATGCTACGAGTACCAACTTGGAAGAGTGGAACTTTCAACCCAAAAAAATTCTAAGTACAGACCAAATTCCATTCGCAAAACAAACAGGAAATGTCTTTAGTTCAGGAAATCCATTGAAGTTGAAAAATGGCAATTATCTAGTTTTACTCGGTGTCGAACAACCCAATGGAAAGTACACGTCTGTATACATGCTCATCAACAAGAAACTAGAAATTGTTCAAGCGCCGCAAGAAATTAAAATTCCAGAGTGGCACGGCGAAAGTCAAAATAGTTTTCCGTTAGCCATCACCAAGTACAAAGGAGTGTACAGAGTTTTATTCCACAGGAGAAGCAAACAATTTATCGAATCAGAAGTACATGAAATTACCACAAAAAATATTCTGAAAGCATTCAACCAAAACAAAGGAATCAGTTCGTCTAAAATCATACAAAAAGCCAAAAACGAAACTGGATATGTGTATGGAAAAGCCGATGATGCCAGTTATATTACCTACAATTCCAAACTCTACATGTTGATGGGAAGCGAACAATTGCCATCGGAATATTTGACTTCTTTCAACCGTGAATATGGTTTATTGCATCTAGAAAATGGCGAGTGGATTCATGATCAACGCAGTCCGCTCATTGTCAATCCTGTAAATATTTACAATAAATATCCAAAATACG
>JBCCLS010000738.1:0-1962 GCA_039026835.1 Bacteroidota bacterium
ATTGAAGACTTGATACATTTCTTTCCAATCCGTGTTTGACTGCTCTTGAATCAATTTGAACAAAGGTGGAATTTCAAACATGGAGTCTTTAATAATATGTAAGTTTTCTACAAAATGAAGAATCTTAGTTTGCGCACCACCGCTACAGTGTACCATGCCATGAATTTCCTCCGAAGTATATTTATCCAATATACTTTTAATAATCGGCGCATAGGTTCGTGTGGGTGATAATACAAGTTTCCCAGCATCAATCGGTGAATTTTCAACAGCATCCGTCAATTTTATGTTTCCCGAATATACCAACTCACTCGGCACGGCATTGTCAAAACTTTCAGGATATGTTGAAGCTAGATATTTATGAAACACATCATGACGTGCAGAAGTCAATCCGTTGCTTCCCATACCGCCATTGTATTCTTTCTCGTAGGTAGCTTGTCCAAACGAAGCCAATCCGACAATCACATCGCCAGCTTTGATATTGGCATTGTCAATCACATCTTTTCGCTTCATGCGTGCAGTCACAGTCGAATCGACAATAATGGTTCGTACCAAATCGCCAACATCCGCCGTTTCGCCACCTGTAGAATGAATGGTTACGCCAAACTCTTTCAACTCTTGAATCAACTCCTCGCTTCCATT
This sequence comes from Bacteroidota bacterium, assembly GCA_039026835.1. Lineage (GTDB taxonomy): Bacteria > Bacteroidota > Bacteroidia > Flavobacteriales > Flavobacteriaceae > Kordia. The sequence continues at coordinate 640 of JBCCLS010000738.1, forward strand.
AATAATAGCTGAAATGACTTCTCCTGGAATGTTATTTTTGTTGCGTCCGATTGTAGAAGATAACATAATATTGTCTGTTGCGCCCACGCACAACAAATCATCAATATTCATAATCAATGCATCTTGCGCAATGCCTTTCCACACAGATACGTCGCCTGTTTCCTTCCAATACATATAAGCTAAAGACGATTTTGTTCCCGCACCGTCGGCATGCATAATGAGGCAATATTCGTCGTCGTTGGTTAAATAATCAGGAACAATTTTACAGAAAGCTTTTGGAAATAAACCTTTGTCTATGTTTTTGATGGCATTGTGGACATCTTCTTTGGATGCCGAAACGCCACGCATTGCATAACGCTTTGATACTTCTTGACTCATAGTTGTGTTGTTGTACTGCAAATATACTTTCTTTTAGAATGATAAAAAATCTAGTTGCAGTATATAGAGTTTTACTTGGTGTGAAAAAACTTTTTAAATAAGGTCTTATTCCCTTTGTAATTAGAGGTTTATGACGGTTGTACTCTTGCTATTCGTTTTGGTTATTTACACTATTATTAATTTAAAATATTTACTGATGAAACAAAAAAGTTTAAAAAATTTACGACTCAACAAGAAATCGATCTCTAATTTTGAAAATGAACTGAATGGAGGATGGATCATTCCTAAAACAAGATTTGGGCTTACATGTCACGCACCAGAATGTATTCTTGATTCCCTACCACCAGTACGAACAGCACTATGCAAACCGTCTGTTCATATATGCATGACTCAGTAATGAATTGTTAGATAAAGTGGACTTCGGTTCACTTTTTTTTGTCATTTTTGTAAAGAAATTTCTAATTAACTACAATGAAAAGAGTATTGCTATCTATCCTTATTTGTTTTTTCTTAAAACTTTCTTTTGGTCAGGAATCTTCTAAAAAAAGCTATCTAATCTTTGATTCAAACCATAAAATATTAATTGAGGATTTAGTGTACGAAGAAATTTTAATAAGTGCTGAAAAAGGAATCATGATATTTAAATTTAATGACATGGAAACGGAAGCGACTCTTCAAGAATTTTCCGCTGTCAGTATTGCAAAAAGTAAATTTGAGAATAATATCTTAGAAAAAACTTTACTTAAAGATCGCCTGATTTTCCAAATCAATTCAATGGGAAAAAGTATGCGTCAAGTTGACTCAAGCTTAGCAGAAAACAAAACCATAAAATTTAAAAAATTAGATAAAAATAACTGGAAAATTCTAAATAGTGATCAACTTACTCCTGTTGAAAAAGAATATGCTGAAGAGGAATTGTTTAATTTAAATAATGCACTTGAAAAC
>JBCCLS010000739.1:0-1958 GCA_039026835.1 Bacteroidota bacterium
AAAACATTGTAGCTTCAGGAGCTAAAAAAGCAGCACCAAAGAAAGAAGAAGCAAAACCTGCTAAGGAAGTAGCTGCTAGTACACCAACTGAAGAAGCACAGGATTTGAGTAAAATGACTGTAGCTCAGTTAAAAGAACTAGCAAAAACTAGAGGGGTTGAATTAACGTCTTCTATGAAGAAAGCAGATATTATTGCTGCATTAAGCTAATATTAAACAACTAAAATCGAAATAAAATGGCACATAAAAAAGGAGTCGGAAGTTCGAAAAACGGTAGAGAATCAGAATCGAAACGATTAGGTGTTAAGATTTTTGGTGGACAAGCAGCAATTGCTGGGAACATTATCGTAAGACAAAGAGGAACAACTCACAATCCTGGAGAAAATGTATACATGGGGAAAGACCACACATTGCATGCTAAAATTGACGGAATTGTGAAATTCACAAAGAAAGCAAATAACAAATCGTACGTATCTATCGAGCCTTTCGAAGTATAAGTATCGCATTTGAGAGATATAAGAAAGCCTGAGCAAATTGCTCAGGCTTTTTTTGTGCAGAAACTACAAGTTATCGTATCAAAACATCTTACATACAATTTTATACGAATAAGAGGCTAATCTTCGTTGTATATGTTGTATAAATTCCAGAAAAGATGAAATATTATTACACTATGTTGCTTTGTTTTATGTGTATGACTGTATACAGTCAAAAAAAGATTCATGTCTTTGTGGCGTTGTGCGATAATGTGAATCAAGGAATTGTGCCTGTGCCAAAATCGTTGGGAAATGGACAAAATGCACGAACCAATCTGTATTGGGGCGCATTGTATGGCATGAAAACACATTTTAAGCGAAGTAAAGATTGGGAATTGATAGTAACACTGCCTGCTAAAAATTCAAACATACTAGAACGTGTGGTTTTCAAACACAAAACTTCTAATACCTATCTATTGGCAGATGCATACGATGGAAAATTTATCAAACAAACTACTATTGATTTTTTAAAAGCTACAAGCGGAGCGAATCCCACAGAAATTACTGTTAAAGACAAAAAACTCAGTTTTGGTGGAAATGCAGATTTACTTGCTTATATCGGTCATGATGGTTTGATGGAATTTAGTTTGGACACCAAATTCACTCCAAAAAATAAGAAAAAACGTGACGCCATTATTTTAGCTTGTATTAGCAAAGATTATTTTAAACCGTATTTACAAAAGACAGGAGCGAATCCGTTAGTTTGGTCTACAGGATTAATGTCTCCGGAAGCCTACACGCTTAAATGGGCGTTAGATGGTTGGATTTTAGATGAATCTGATGCGGAAATCCGAGAGCGTGCTGCCAAAGCTTATCACAAATACCAAAAATGTGGCATGCGAGGTGCACGTGGTTTATTGGTCACAGGATATTAAAAGGAGGGTATCTAAAAAGCACAAGAATTAGGTTTGATGAAGTAAGTACTTTTTAGACAGCCTCTGACTAATAATACATTTTCAACAGATTACTCACAGACCCTAATTTGTGAAGTGAAATCACTTTTTGTGACACAAACAGTTCCTCCATAACACGTATGCATTTGAATATGCGTAAGTTGACATCCATTGTTTTTATCGACAAAAAACTACCTTGAATTTGAGTTGTCTACAGTGCTGAAATTGATTTTTTATGTAAGTGCAATTTTAAATTTGTTTTTTCATCTTTTATGTTTTAACAGTTAAAATTAGTTTGATTAACACCCTACGTCGGTTCTACAATCAATTTCTGTAGCACAATTAACGCCACGACAAGTTTGATAGTGTTTACCAGTAAAACCACAGGCTCTCTCCCCTGTAATTCCACCTTTAATTTTAGTCATTCCTAAAGACGAAATACTTTTTTTATTTAAATTTAGTTTTATGTTTGATTTTTTCATTGTGTAAAGTTTTTAAAAGTTACTAATTAATTTAATGTTCATTAAGTTAAC
>JBCCLS010000740.1:0-1957 GCA_039026835.1 Bacteroidota bacterium
GATTTCTCATTGAAAATGGCTTTACGCAAAAAGAATTAGCCAAAAACAATATTGGTCCAGTCGTGTTTTATGAACACATGTATTACTTCAAAGAAGCGTTTCCGGGAAAACCTGTAAAAGTATCCTTGGAAGTTGCAGGCTTAAGCGAAGACGGAATGTTCTTTGAATTTCTTCATAACTTTTATGATGTCAATGGAAAAAACTTTGCCAGCTGTGAGATGATGGGCGCTTGGATTGATTTAAAAACGCGCCAATTAATCGGTTTGCCAGCACAATTTAATGATGCTATACGCAACGTTCCACGAACACAAAACTTTACAATCTTAACCAAAGAAGATACACGTCGTTTTGGGAAAAAGCCTCAAAACTTAGAGTAATACTTAATATAATTTGATTGTTAGTTAAAAAAAAGTACATTTAGTTACACCTACACTACTTATAAATTAAAATTCATGTAAAAGAAAAGGAAATTTTACTACAATAATTTTGAGCTGTAAGTAGTGTTACACATAACTTTATTAACTAACATCAAAAAATTATGGAAAACATTCCTGTGAATTGGATGGCGCTTGCCGTAGCTGCGTTGTCTACACTAATCATTGGATTTTTATGGTACGGACCTTTGTTTGGAAAAGCGTGGATGAAAGAAACAGGCATCACAGAAGCGCAAGCACAAAAAGGAATGCCGCTGCGCTTCGGATTAAGCGTAGTTTTGGCGTTTATAGCTGTATTTTTTATTTATGCAACTTCAGTTATCACAGGTGGAATGCCTCCACACGAAGTACACAGTATTGATAATTCACAATTTCACACGTTTGGTCACGGTGCATTGCACGGAGTCGGCGCTGCGTTATTTTTGGTAATGCCAGCCTTAGTAACCAACTCGCTATTTGAACAAAGATCATGGAAATATATGTGTATCAATGTCGGCTACTGGGTTGTAACGTTTGCCATTATGGGCGGAATCGTCAATGCGTGGGTTTAGGACATATAAAAAAGAAACTGTCTAAAAAGTTAATAGAAACGTCATTCTGAGCTTGATGCTGAATCTAGTTCGATTGGACAAAATCTGTACTTTTTAGACAGTCGCTTTTAATTTTATAAATAGAGGAAATTATCCTCGCCAAATAGAATGTTGGAGTCCAATAATATAAGGAATGCCTCTAAAGACAGAAATATCTAGTGCTTTTCCACCGCCGCGGTACTCTACCCAGCGATTCAATTGATATCTAAAAATTCCATTGTTCATTCCTATCACCCAGACTGTACCATCACGATCGCAGGCAATTTTTTGTCCAATGCCGCCGCGAAGTTGTATCCAGCCCATTCCATTGCCTCTCCAAATGCGACCATCTTCACCTATAATGTAGGGAATGCCTCTGTGTGCTGCAATATCTACAGCAGTACCGCCGCCAGGATATAAATTCCAGTTACGACCGTCAAATGTAAACACATCGTTCTCCATTCCTATTAGCCATAATTGTCCGTTATCACTGTAAATTCGTTTTCCAAGTCCATTGCCAGGCATCGGAACCCAACCTGAGCCAGTTCCTCGCCAAATACCATTATTTAATCCAATGATGTACGGTGTTCCGTTGTGTACTGTAATATCTATTGCTTTTCCATTGCCAGGATACTCTTGCCACAAACGTCCGTTGAATGAAAAAATACTATTTCTCATACCAATGACCCAAATAGTTCCTTTATCATTGCAAATAGCTTGTCCTTTTCCACCACCGCGCAGTTGTTTCCAAACTTGTGCATCTACCGAAGTAGCACAAAAAAGCAGTACAATAAGTGTATATGTAATTTTTCTCATTTTTGAAGTATTAGAGATTTCTTCTAAAAGTACAAATTTAATGCCACTTCAAAATCATCCACAAATCAGATCGTGATTAAAAATAAGCACAAACAATTCTCGTAATATCACCTTAAAAATTATCAAATCTTACAACTA
>JBCCLS010000741.1:0-1954 GCA_039026835.1 Bacteroidota bacterium
TAGTCCGCAAAGATAAGATAAAGCGGTTAGTTGGCAAATATTTATTCCCGTGAAGACGGGAATCTTTTTGAGGTTAAATAGGTGTTAGGTTTTGGGTGTTGGGTCGCTTCGCTTTTAGACTTATTTCTGCTTGCTGATGTATGACTGTTTAAGTTTTCAGTGTGCTGAGACGTCTACTTTTATTCATTACTAAATTCTCTAAGCACAGGCAATGCGTTGTTGTTGAAATCAAATAGTGCCTGATTTTCCCAAGGTGAAGCCTCAGTAGATTGTGTTCCCTTCCAAGCAATTAATTCTGCTCCCCAATAACAAAATCCAATGCCGTTTTCTATTTCTTTGGTTACGGTTTTTATCTGTTTGATAAAGTTTTGTTGCCCTTCCATCGTTGCGGGATATTCGGGCAAAATGAGTTGTTCATTCAATCCTACAATATTATTTGTCCAATCGTTCCATTGAAGCGTAAACGGATACGCCGTTTCAGCAATTACAATTTCTTTATCATACGAAGTACTCAAGTTTTGCATGGTGTTTTTCAGTGTAGTCAAGGATTTGCCATGCCACATCGGATAATAGGATAAGCCAATGATATCGTAATCCAACTCACTTACTTGATTGTAAAACCAATCAGCACCGTCAAGACCTGCAAAATGTAAAATGATTTTGGTATCGTTCGCATTGGTGCGTACAGCGCTAATGGCAGTTTCCATGAGCTCTTTGAATTGCAGAAAATTATCTGAAATATGTCCGTGAGGATGAAGAAACCCAGTATTTATTTCATTGCCAATCTGAATATAATCTGGACGTAATTCTGTGACTATATTTTCGGTATACTCATATACATTGTTTTTCAATTGTGTAAATGCTATTCCTTGCCATTGTGCGGGAGTTTCCTGCTGTCCAGGATCTGCCCAAGTATCAGAATAATGCACTGTGAGCCATGTTTTAAAACCGTTGGCTTTTAAAGTGTTGGAAAACTGTTGTACTTCATTAAAACTAGAATGTTGCGTACTTGGATCTACCCAAAGTCGTAGTCGAATTGTATTTACGCCGTTATTTTTGAGAATAGTTAAAAAATTACTCTGATTTCCTTCCAAATCATAAAATAAAGGATTTGAGTTTGCTATTTCTGGATAGCTAGAAATGTCAACAGCAGCTATAAAAGTGGTATTTTCCACTTCTGATAAAGGCGTATTGACATCATTGTCACTACAAGAAATGACCATCAAAAAAACAATTAGTAGTACGATTTTATTCATTTTCAAGTTACATATAATGTTTATGTGAGATAAATAATAAGTTATCCAAAATACGGTTTTCTGTCAACATAACAAATTATAAAAAAGACACACATTAGTATTGTCGCAGGAAGATTGATTATATCTTCAAGATGTATATTGTTTGTCTTACTTTTATTTGGTTTGAAAATTCTTTTTTAGATACTCTTCGGTAGTGTAAATTGCATTCACCACAATATTTTTATTACTTCCAATCACAAACTCACTGAGTCCCACATGTGATTTATTTTTTGGATTCCAGTCGTACGTATATCCCAATTGTGTCCATGGATATTTATCATTCCATTCACATTGGTAATACCGATCGATTCTGTTCTTGTTCATCCACGCGATGTATTCCGCTTTTGCTTTATCAGAAAAACATAAATTACATTTTTGATCAGATATTTCATTGTCAGGACAAGGTCGGAACAAATCTTTGGGTTGTACCCAAAACTCAACGAAATAGCTATATTCTGAAGTAGGAGGTAAGCCCAGCAATTGTTTGAGTCTTAGGTCTATATTCCTAACTTTTTTTGCATTTATTTTTTGGAGTAAATCTGGAGCAGCAGTGACCCAAATAGGATGTATTCCTGTGTTATACGTAGTATTGAGATAAGGTTTGTAATAGGATATATTTTGTTTCCAAGTCACGACAAGTACATGTGGTTCGCCATTAA
>JBCCLS010000742.1:0-1954 GCA_039026835.1 Bacteroidota bacterium
AAGTTTACTGCGTCATTACTAACTCCGACAACCAAATCGGCAATTGCCAAAATGGTTAATGCAATGATCATCAGTAAGTAAATATTGTCCATACGTGGATGTTAAAAATAATTTACAAATATCAATAGTGTCGCCAAATGTAATGTTACCATAAGGTTATATCTTACCATACACCACAGACAGGTCAAATATAGCAAATAACTAAAAACACACAGAAATTAGGTGCTTTTTTACAGAATTTTCATGTATTAAATACGCATCCTACGGAAGTATTGGTATTTGACTGATATATGTGCTATATTGCACGTAAAAATGCTACTTTTCTAATGAATTGGGAACAATTACTCTCTCTAAAACGTCACGGAGATACCCATAAACGATTGCGTAAAGAACAAGACGAAACTCGACTGGGTTTTGAAGTGGATTATGATCGTGTTATATTTTCATCTGCTTTTCGAAGTTTGCAAGACAAAACGCAAGTTGTTCCTCTTTCTAAAACCGATTTTGTTCACACACGACTCACACACAGTCTCGAAGTGTCAGTTGTAGGAAGAAGTTTGGGACGAAAAGTAGGCACAAAACTGTTAGAAAAGTATCCGCATTTACAGGAAGTACACGGTTTTCAGTTCAACGATTTTGGTGCTATTGTCGCTGCAGCGGCCTTGGCACATGACATTGGAAATCCGCCGTTTGGTCACTCAGGTGAAAAAGCCATTGGAGAGTATTTTAAAATTGGAAATGGCATACAGTTTCAATCGAAATTGGCACCAAAAGAATATCAGGATTTATGTGATTTTGAAGGAAACGCCAACGGATTTAAAATTTTAACAGAAAATCGCAAAGGTGTGGATGGTAGTTTGCGCCTGAGTTATGCGACTTTGGGAGCTTTTATGAAGTATCCGAAACAATCACTACCCAAAAAACCGACTACACATATTGCAGACAAGAAATATGGCATATTTCAGTCACAAAAAGACGCTTTTACCGATGTTGCTAACGAATTAGGCTTACAAGCTTATGGAGAAGGCGATAATATTCGGTATGCGCGACATCCGCTCACCTTTTTGGTAGAAGCAGCGGATGATATTTGTTATACCATTATTGATTTTGAAGATGGCATCAATCTCGGATTAATTCAAGAAGAGAAAGCATTGGAATATTTAATCAATTTAGTGCGCGATTCCATCAACAAAGAAAAATACAGTCTATTACAACATCGCGAAGATCGTCTGAGTTACTTAAGAGCATTGTCAATCAATACTTTGATAGAAGATGCCGTGCGTATTTTCTTGGAAAATGAAGAAGCCATTTGTGCAGGCAAATTTTCAATTGGATTGATGGAGAAAAGCAAATACAAAGCTCAAATTGATGATATCATTAAAATTAGCATTGAAAAAATCTACAGAAGTGACGAAGTCATAGAAAAAGAAATTACAGGATATCATGTGTTACAGCATTTGTTAAACACGTTTATCACGGCAGTAGAGCATCATCACAACGGTTCACTTTCAAACTATGATACCTTGATTTTGAAAGTTTTGCCTGAAAATGTAGACTATGAAACAAACAATTTATACCATCGCTTGATGAATATTACCAATTACATCTCGAGATTATCGGATAGTAAAGCGGTTATTTTATTCAACAAACTCACAGCGAGAGCGGTATAATTTTGTGTTGAACACCTATTTTACTATATATTTTGACTAAAATTGTCTTGAAAGAACGGCAATCGTTTTTTGCGTTTCATTCACTATTTTAGCTTAGAAATAGTAAAAAAGGACACTCTAAAATCATATACTAAAATAAGAATAGCGAGTATTTCCAGCGTTCTATACATTCTATAAAGAGCATGAGGTTTGTATAAAAATTGCTTCTGAGACATCTTGATATTCCACTATTCTAAAATAGAAAATATGAAAAGAAAATTAAGAATAGGAGCTATTGTTGGTCT
>JBCCLS010000743.1:0-1953 GCA_039026835.1 Bacteroidota bacterium
ATTATTTATTAAACTCGTCTTGACTTTTTATATGCTAGCTTTGATTTGTCGGTAAATACATTTACTTTCGTTTTATAACGTTTGTTTGAGTTATTTCTTATCAACATGAAGAAAAATATAGCCATCATCATGGGCGGTTATTCTAGTGAATACGCCATTTCATTAAAGACAGGAACTGTTGTTCACAAGCATTTACATTCCTCCACATACAATGCGTATAAAGTACATATTTTTCGTGATAAATGGGTTTGTGTTACAGAAGACAACACTGAATTCCCGATAGATAAAAATGATTTTTCGACAACAATTGATGGTGAAAAAATTACGTTTGACTGTGTTTTTAATGCCATTCACGGCACACCTGGCGAAGACGGTTATATGCAAGGATATTTAGAGCTTTTGGGCATTCCACATACGAGTTGTGGCATGTATCAAGCAGCATTGACATTTAATAAACGTGATTTGTTGTCTACCTTAAAACCGTACGGAATTAAGTGTGCGACTTCCTATTATTTGAATGCTGGCGATACCGTAAATGAAGAAGAAATTGTAGCCAAAGTAGGATTGCCTTGTTTTGTAAAAGCGAACAAAGCGGGAAGCAGTTTTGGCGTTTCCAAAGTGCACAAAATTGATGAATTGCAAAACGCTATTGATGTTGCATTCAAAGAAGATAACGAAATTATTATTGAATCCTTTTTGGATGGTGTAGAAGTGTCAGTTGGTGTCATTAATTATCAAGGAGAAGTAACGGTTTTGCCAATTACAGAGATCGTTTCTGAAAATGATTTCTTTGATTACGAAGCTAAATATTTAGGGCAATCACAAGAAATAACACCTGCGCGAATTTCGCCAGAACTTGCAACAAAAGTCTCAAAAGTGGCAAAAAGTGTGTATGAAATTTTAAAGATGGAAGGCTTTTCGCGAAGTGAATTTATTTTTAAGGACGACGAACCGTATTTGTTAGAAGTAAATACCGTTCCAGGAATGACCGAAGAAAGTATTTTACCTCAGCAAGCAAAAGAAGCCGGAATTTCCTTAGAAGCATTATTTAGCAATGCTGTTGAATTGGCTTTGGCTAAAAAATAGTAACTTGTCATAGTTATTTACAATTTATCATGAAGCGAGCTATTTTTCCAGGATCTTTTGATCCGATTACTTTAGGACATTACGACATTATTAAGCGCGGTATTACATTGTTTGATGAAGTCATTGTGGCCATTGGTGTCAATTCTGCAAAGAAATACATGTTTAGCTTGGAACAGCGCAAACAATTTATTGAAGATTGTTTTAAAGACGAGCCGCGTGTAAAAGTAGTTAGCTATGAAGGTTTAACTGTCGATTTTTGCATCAAACACAATGTGGATTTTATTTTGCGTGGATTGCGTAATCCGGGTGACTTTGAGTTTGAAAAAGCAATTGCTCATACTAATCGCGATTTAGCGCCAATTGAAACCATCTTTTTACTCACTGCTGCAAGTACTTCTTATATTTCTTCTTCCATTGTTCGAGAAGTTATTCGCCATCAGGGTGATTATACACTTTTGGTTCCGGATTCCGTTCGGGTGTGATTTTTCTTTTTGTTGGTTACTTGTCTTTTTGTGGATTCGTTTATTTGTTGATTTGTCTTTTTGTGGATTTACTTTTTGGATTTAAAACGCAAGCCAAGTCCAAAGTGAAGTATGTTTAAGCAACCATATATTTGCGAATCAAAGAAAATAGTTGTGCAGCATCAAACGGTTTGATGAGCATATCATTCATTCCTGAATTGATAATTTTTGGCAAACTATCATCCAACGAAACTGCTGTAAAGGCGATAATTGGTACTTTTTTATTGAACTTTCGGATGGCAGCCGTAGCTTCATAACCGTCCATCTCAGGCATGTGAATGTCCATCAGAATCAAGTCGTAATGCTGATTTTTCACTTTTTCAATAGCTGCATCACCACTGGCCAC
>JBCCLS010000744.1:0-1945 GCA_039026835.1 Bacteroidota bacterium
ACTGACAATTATTTGTTTTTCAACGAATTATAGATAGTGAAATTATTTTTATTAATCGAACTCAGGTTTATAAATTATATATGTACTTACTCACCAAGCAGCACCATATATTGCCATGGTCGTAATGGAAAATCTTCATCTTTTGAGAAGATTATTTTTTCACCTGTAATATAATCAGTGTAGCTTCCCGAAAGATCAATTGTTGTATTTTGAGGATTTTCGGATAGATTTCCAATGTAGACTACTTTTTTACCTTCTTTTTCACGCGAAAACGCTAGCAATGCTCCAGAATCGCCTGTGGTAATTTTAGTGTACAAAGCTGCATTTTTTCCGCCATTCAGTGCCACATGCGTATTTTTGAGCGTTCCTAACTTTGCCAACAACGGCCACATTTCACCTTTTGTTTTCGGAATTTCATCCTTTTCAAAGAATTTCAAGCGATGCTTCATATCATATTCTTGTCCAGAATAAATTAACGGCATGCCCGGCGCTACAAAACTCAGTGCCGTAAATGCTGCCGCACCTTCGCCCAAACGCTCTTCAATGGTTCCATTCCATGAATTTTCATCGTGATTGGTGACAAAATTCATCAAAATATCATCGTCTTCGTATAAAGAATCAATTTGCTGCATGCGTTGATCCCAATTGGCAACCGTTTCTTCTCCTTTTGCTATATGATTCATACGGTGATGTGTATCCCAACCGTACGCCATATCAAACAATTCACCTTTTAATAACTCAGGTTCCCATGCTTCTGCCAGCATAAAAATATCTTTAGTTGCACGTAATTGTGGTACTGCTTCTTCCCAAAAATCTGTTGGTACAGATCCTGCTACATCACAACGGAAACCGTCTACGCCTTCTTCCGATAGCCAATATTGCATGTCTTTAATCATGGCTTTGCGCAGTTCTTTGTTGTCATAATTTAAATCAGCAACATCCGCCCAACCGACAGGCACGCCGTCTTCGTTTAATGGATCGGTAATTTCACCTTTGTCATTTTTCGTATAAAACTCTGGGTTTGTGGTTAGCCACGTATGATCCCAGCCTGTGTGATTTGGAACCCAATCCAAGATTACATAAATATCGTTGTCGTGTGCAGTTTTTACGAGTGCTCTAAAATCTTCAATCGTTCCAAATTCTGGATTGATCTTCTTGAAGTCGGAAACAGCGTAATAACTTCCTAAATATTTTTCACGTTCTTTAGGATCTTCAATATCGCTGACAAATTGATCGCCTGTAGCTTTGCGTTTGGTTTCAGAAATTGGAAAAATCGGCATTAGCCAAATTACTTTTACTCCTAATTCTCTTAGCTGAGGAATATCTTTGGTAAAAGCGTCAAAAGAACCTTCTTTTGAGTATTGACGAATATTGGCCTCGTAAATCACAGCGCTTTCCATCATTGCTGCCGAAACAGGAGCAATGGTTGCTTTTTTGGGTGTTGGCGTCGTAGCTTCTTCTTTCTTTTTCGATTCACACGAAAAAAATAACAAAGCAGACATACACAGTAGACTTAGTTTTTTCATTAGTTATACTATATTAATTTCTATAATTTGATCGTAATTTTGCGTTCTTTTTTAGTGTTCCAAGTAATATTAAATTGCAGTATTTTAGATCTTGTATTCCATTTAAAATTGACACGCTTTCCGCGGAATTTCACCTTTTTTGGTAAGGTGTTAATATTATGAATAATGATTTCAATTTCTTTGGTACTTGTGGCATACTTCGCTCCAGTTGCTGCTTCCAATTCAATTTTCAAGGCGTTCTTTGTAAACTCACTTTTAAATTTTAACAACTCGTATATACCTTTTTCAAAAGCTTGCTTCGTTTCCCCATCATCGTTATACAATGTGCGTTCACTTTCTGCCACACTTTCATCATGGTAATAATGCAATCGCAATACATTAGGATTGTATTCTACCGTACTCTGCATCGGATTTGCCAT
>JBCCLS010000745.1:0-1939 GCA_039026835.1 Bacteroidota bacterium
AAACTTATAAACAAGTAAATCAGCATGGAAAGCACCAATACCACATTGATCCAAGCTGCGATATCAATGATATAATTCCCAATAATGATAATACTTGCCGCTAAAAATATGAAGGCAAAAAAGTAAAAACTAAATACCATATGATGTGCAAAACGACCGCGTTTTCTATATAGTATTTTTAATAAGAAAGCAAATATTGGGATTAAGAAAAACATCGAAATTGGAATGGTATCCATAAAGGCTTTCACAATGCCATCACCGCGTTTTTCTCGGAACTTAATAACTTGTTTTGCAATAAACATTTCAAACCAATTATTTTGCTTTTCATCAACGCCAATTGCTTTCAGCTTCTCCTCCATCGGTGCGTTGGCTTGGTATAAAGAATCTAGCGTAGCAGTGTCAAAGTAGAATCCTAGCATCTGTTCTTGCGCAGCCTGTTTTCTTGACTTTGTTTGTTTTTGTGTCTTAGCCACAGTGTCTGAAAGAGTTTCATCAATAATTACTTGTGAATCTTTTTGCAATGCCTCTACAATTGGAGGAATTTTATTTTGTATACTATCTTCTTTTTTTATTTGTTTTCTTACGGAATCAACCACATTTTGTGCTTCTCGAACAAATTCTCTCTCTTTGCCAAAAGACCTACGAATACTATTTTCCATATCTTGCTGTGTGGCACGCGTAGAAATCGAGAAAATAAAAAAGAACACGATAGAAGCAAACAAGTAAAACTGCGCAGGATGCAAATACAACAAGCGTTTTCCTAAGACAAATTTTTTCGCTAAAAAACCCGGTCGAACCAATAAAGGAATAAAACTTCTGAAAAAACGCGCATCCACAGAAAAATAGTTCATAATCGTGTTATGAAACAACACACGCATGCTTAATTTATCGTCTACTTTTTGACCGCAGTTTGGACAAAAATTATGATACGGTGTTAATTGGTATCCGCAATTTTGACAATTTTTTTGTTCGGTTGACATGTATTGGTTAGCTTTTCAATGCTACAAATATGCTAAAATCTATTTACAATTGTCCAATACATCATCAATGGATTCGTAATAATCGAGCAGTAATTTTTGATTGAACAGCAACACTTGCCATGTACTAATAAAGTCATCTCCTGCTTCTTTACTACGTGTGTAATCCGTTTTGTATAACAGATTTTTCCAGTTTTCTGTTTTGCGATTGATCTCCTTTTGCAGCACATAAAACGCTTCTATGTCTGTAATACAGGTAAAATCTGTAATGTTTAGAAAATCTGTTTGCTTAAAAGAATCCCAAACAATATTGGATAAATTTTTTCCCATCAAACCGGAATCCAAATTAAAATTAAGATCACCTTGAAGTTCAATGTGTGATTGATCAACAGGAATTGACTTTCTAAAATCAAAGACCAATTTTGTTTGTGCTAAAAAGCTAGACAGTGAATCTTTGTGAATTACCAAGTCGCGTTCTTCATTCAAAAAGCTAAATACAAAAGATATAGGTTCAAACTTTTCTTCCAATTTTTCATAAAAATCCTTTAGCAATTCACGGTTATCATACAACTCTTCTTTGACTTGAGAAAGTGCTTTTTCTTTGGCAGTGTACAGTTTATTTTCCTGAAAATAGCTTGTAATGTACAAACCGGCAATGATACCTACCATGGTTGAAATGAGCGTTACAAACCATGGATTGTTTAAGCTAACTTTTTTCTTTTTCATATAATTTTTATCAAAAAAACTACTATTTCATTTTTTCAATCATGAAGATACTTAAAAATAGTGAATTCAAAATACTATTTAAAAATCTAGCTTTCAAATGTTTACATTTTTGGCACGAAATTGGTTTTATATAATGTAAATAGCGCACGCCGAAAAGCTAAAGAGTAGGCATAACCCTAAAAGTACAATTATGAAAAACTTTTATCTTTTATTCGTAGGATTGTTACTAAGTGTAA
>JBCCLS010000746.1:0-1936 GCA_039026835.1 Bacteroidota bacterium
CTTTTATTAGCACTTAAAATATGTACTTAAGGTCAGTTATGTATACATTTTATTCAAATTGGAGAGCAGTATGTGATCGTTAGAAGGATTAGGATACAGTTTGATCGTAGCATTCGAATCAACTTCTTCAACACTTAAAGAGGTTAGTGCAATTTTTTTAATACTAGTTCCATCTACAAAATATAAATCAGTGCCAATGCGCGCCATGCCTCTAGGATTTGTTGTCAGTCCTGTTACGACATCAACTATGGTAGGGTTGCTTTCTGTGATGTTAATCTTTGAAATTTTTCCTTGTGATACTAGTGGAAAATACAAATCGTTCCCAACAAATAATAAATCTGGAATCCAATTTTCACTGTGAGTGACCACATCTACCAAGGTTGGATTAGCGCTGGTAATATCTATTTTGGCAATTCTATTCTGTAATCCTAAATACAAATCATTTCCTTTTAGTTCTAGTGCGCGGATATAATCACTTCCAAATTGCCCGTCAATATCGATAACAATGGAAGCGGTCGGTGGATTGTCAGTCAGATTTGCTTTTGAAATTCTTCCATTGCTCCATTCAGAAACATATAAATCATTTCCATTCAATACCATATCATACGGATCTGTCAATCCCAACACTACGTCGGAAGGAGAAACGGGCAATGTTCCCGTAAGATCTAATTTTGATATACGGCTAAAGCCTGAGTTTACCACCAACATATCTTGGCCATTTAATAACAAAGCATATCCAATGTAAAGCGGATTAGAAACATCGATTAATGAAGGCGAAGCCGCAGTAACATCAATTTTTGTGATTTTATGCGTAGGATCTGTTTGTGTAATGTATAAATCATTTCCATCAGCTTCTAACATGATGGCGTTACTAACACCTGAGATTACTTCGGTTTGAGCAAATAAAAAGTGTTGAAATAGGATACAGCAAATTAGGGTAAAAATTTTTTTCATGGTGTTTTTTTTGATGATGTATTTGAATAGTAATAGTTTACAGCAATTTAATATTTATTTTTGGGATATACTAACGCTTCAAATCATAAAAATAATACATGAATTTGTAAGCGCCTAAATTGATAACAACTAGTATTTTGGTAATAATTAAAACGTTGATAAGATATCGCTCATCGCTTCAGTGTTTGTTGAAAATGTATTTTTCGGCAGTATACTTTCTCAAAAGGAATTCCCTAGTAATACGTTCCTTTCAATAAATACGCCAATTGTTGAGGTACAGAGAGGTACGGATTTATCTCAAAACGTTCTTGCAATGTTGATTGTTGTGCGTCTTCGTTTGTGTCGTATGTTGTGCATAGCAGTTTGTCAAATCCAATGTCTTTGCAATATGTTATGAGTTCTTGATTGTAGTAACCAAACGGAAATGAAAATGCTGTAATAGGTTGTTTGCAAATAGCTTCAAGCTGTGTTTTGCTATTTGCAATTTCTTGTTTAGCATCTTCAAGCGGAATATCTACAAGGCTTCTGTGGAGTTCGCTATGAGCGCCAATCGTACACAACGGATGCGCTGCAATTTCCTGAATTTGTGGTACATTCATCAGCATCCAGTAATCTTCATACTTTTTTGGCGGCAAGGCTTCCCAGTCTTCTGCAAAAATAGTATATACCATTTGTAGTACATCGTATGGCAAAGCTTTGGCTACATTCTTCATGGAAATACCGTTCCAGCTAAATTCGTGTTGCGCATTTTTGTGATATAAATTGCGTTCTAAAATGATTTCTGTTTTTTCTGTGTGATACGAAACTATATCTACATAATCAGTCCAGATGCAAGGAGCTTTTTCATGGATTGTAGTGATAAAAAAGCTAGCAGGAACATTGTATTTTTCCAAAATTGGAACGGCATATTTGTAATTATTTGCATAACCACCATCAAACGTAATCGCAATATTTAAGATGTTTTTTTTAAATTTTTTTTGAA